>JAKONH010000215.1 GCA_022702045.1 Spirosomataceae bacterium | reverse complement strand
CAACGTAATCGTTGGGCAGCGGAAAGGCAAAACCTACGACAAGGCAGTTGCTGATGGCTGGGTACCGGGCGAAACGCTGTTCGAAATTGAAGAAGCCCTCGAAAAAGGCACGATCATCTGCTTCCTGTTGTCGGATGCGGCTCAGATTGAGCTGTGGCCAACGGTGAAAGCCGCCCTGAAACCCGGCAAATCGCTGTATTTCTCGCACGGCTTCGGCGTAACCTACAAAGACAAAACCGGTATCGTTCCCCCTGCTGATGTCGACGTATTCCTCGTCGCGCCGAAGGGATCGGGTACGTCACTGCGTCGCCTGTTCGTAGAAGGTAAAGGCCTTAACTCCAGCTTCGCCGTTTACCAGGATGCGTCGGGTAATGCCCGTACCAAAGCGATCGCGATGGGTATCGGTGTTGGTTCAGGCTACCTGTTTGAAACCAATTTTTACAACGAAGTAACCTCCGACCTGACCGGCGAACGTGGTACGCTGATGGGCGCCATCCAGGGTATTTTCGCGGCTCAGTACGAAGTGCTGCGCGCCAACGGACACAGCCCATCGGAAGCCTTCAATGAAACGGTTGAAGAACTGACGCAGTCGCTGATGCCGCTGGTCGCTGAAAACGGTATGGACTGGATGTACGCCAACTGCTCGACGACCGCGCAGCGGGGTGCCCTCGACTGGTGGAAACCATTCCGCGATGCGACGAAACCTGTTTTCGAGCAACTGTACAACTCGGTAAAAAGCCAGGAGCAAGCCGAAATCAGCATCACCCGCAACTCGCAACCTGATTACCGCGAGAAGCTGGAAGTTGAACTGGCCGAACTACGTGACTCAGAAATGTGGCAGGCTGGTACGGCCGTTCGTTCGCTGCGTCCTGAGCGTAGCTAGGTAGCTCACCCGGAACAGCGGTGTCGGCTAGCTAGTCGGCACCGCTTTCTCATTCACTTCCCGCCCCCATGCTCGATACCGTCACCGATTTCGTTCCCGCCCATCAGCCCATTGTTGCGGCATCCGCCAGACTTGGCTTTTCCATGAACGCCGATACGCAGGCAGCTTCCTTACTACGCACCCTGGCGGCTACCAAGCCGGGCGGTCGTTTTCTGGAACTGGGCACGGGCACGGGATTGTCGACGGCATGGATTCTGGCGGGTATGGACGAGCAGGCCACGCTTGTTTCAGTTGATAATGATGCTGACTGTCTGGCTATAGCGCGTGAGTTCCTGGGTAACGATAGTCGCTTGCAGCTCGTTTGCCAGGACGGCACCGACTGGGTAACGACCAATACCGGCCCGTTTGACTTTATCTTCGCTGACACCTGGGCGGGTAAATATACCAATCTCGACGCGGTGCTGGCGATGCTGGCCCCCGGTGGTTTGTATATCATCGACGATATGCTGCCACAGCCCAACTGGCCGGACGGACATTCAGAAAAAGCAGATCGGCTCGTTGACGACTTGACACAACGTACCGACCTGTTTCTGACCAAACTAGCCTGGTCGACCGGCCTGATTATCGCGGCAAAAAAGGGCTGAAGTTTTCGTATTTTTGTTGACTAACAGTACGTAATGGACACGACAACGGAAGCAGAGAAGGTCACCGTTCCCGACCTCGACAATATATACCTTGCGGCCGATCGGCTCCGGGGTGTTGCAGTGCATACGCCCCTGCAGGAGAATATCAATCTGTCGGACCGCTACGAAGCGTCCATTTTCCTGAAGCGGGAAGATTTGCAGGTCGTTCGTTCGTACAAGATTCGCGGGGCGTATAACAAAATGGCCAGCCTGTCGCCCGAAGCATTGGCAAAGGGCGTTGTCTGTGCCAGTGCGGGTAACCACGCGCAGGGTGTCGCGTATGCCTGTCGCAAGATGGCCGTTCACGGTACGATCTTCATGCCGACCACTACGCCCAACCAGAAGGTAAAGCAGGTGAAGCTGTTCGGTAAGCAGTTTGTGGATGTCGTGCTGATCGGTGACACGTTCGATGATGCGTATCACGCAGCCGTCGAGTACGTCAATGCACACGACAGCACCTTCGTCCACCCCTTCGACGACGTTCAGGTCATGGAAGGACAGGGCACCGTCGGGCTGGAAATTTTCAAAGACGCCAATTTCAAAATCGATTACCTGCTGATGGCTATTGGCGGGGGCGGTCTGGCCTCCGGTATATCGGCGGTATTCCGACAACTCAGTCCCCGAACAAAGCTGATCGGTGTCGAACCACTGGGTGCTCCGTCGATGAAGGTATCGCTCGATCAGGGACATGTGGTTGCATTGGATGAAATCAACAAATTTGTTGATGGAGCCGCCGTCAAGCGTGTCGGTGATATGACATTTGAAGTATGTCGCACCAACCTGGATCAGGTCATTCTGGTACCGGAAGGCAAGGTATGCACAACCATTTTACAACTCTACAACGAAGAAGCAATCGTAGCCGAACCCGCCGGCGCGTTGAGTATTGCCGCCCTTGATTTCCTGAAAGACGAAATCAAAGGCAAAAACGTCGTTTGTCTCGTCGGTGGCGGCAACAACGACATCACCCGAACGGAAGAGATCAAAGAGCGGTCGTTGCTGTACGAAGGGCTGAAACATTACTTTATTATCCGGTTTGCGCAGCGGGCCGGGTCTATGCGCGAGTTCCTGACCGACGTACTCGGCCCAAATGACGACATCACCCTGTTTGAATACTCGAAAAAAACCAACCGTGAGCGTGGCCCGGCCCTGGTCGGCCTTGAGTTAAAATACAAAGATGATTTTGAGCCCCTGATTGAGCGGATGAAAGCCGCCCGCGTTCAGTTCGAATACATCAATGACAAACCCGATCTGTTCGAGTTTTTGATCTAATCTAACGACAATGATTACGGCTGTCCAGAATAAGCAACAGGTGTTCGAACGTGTTCGGTCGCATCAGTCAGCGCTGAAACAGTTTGGTGCGGCTAGACTAGGCCTATTTGGGTCGTTCGTTCGCAACGAACAAACGGTTGACAGCGATGTCGACATTGTCGTTGAGTTTCAGGAAGGACAGAAGACGTTCCGTAATTTCATCAATATGGTATACTACTTGGAGAAAATACTGGGGCGTGAAGTCGAACTGCTTACCTGGGATGGTATGGCCTCTTTTGTAAAACGGGTGGCCGAAAAAGAGATTGAATATGCACCCCTCACAGATTGATTTTCTGAAGCATATTCAAGCTGAACTTAGCTTCATTCTCCATTATTCTACAGGCGTTACTTATGACGAATTTGTCAGCAACCCGCTATTATCCAAATCTATCGTTAGAAGTTTTGAGATTATCGGCGAAGCCTGTAAGAACATATCGACCGAATTTAAATTCAACAACCCCGAGTTCGACTGGCGGGGTTTTGCGGGTATGAGGGATAAACTGATTCACCACTATTGGGGAGTAGATTACCAATTGATGTGGGACGCAATCCAACAGGAAGTTCCTATAAATAAAGAGTGGATCGATGTTATTATCGAGCAAGAAGCGAGTAAACCATGAACACACAACCCACTACATTATTTGACAAAATCTGGAATGCGCACGTCGTTAAACACGCCGAGGGCCATCCTGATGCGCTGTTCATCGACCGGCACTTCATCCACGAAGTGACGAGTCCACAGGCATTCGACGGGCTGCGGAAGCGGGGCATCAGCGTGTTCAATACCAGCCGCACTACCGCTACTGCCGATCACAACGTGCCAACGAAAGATCAGCACTTACCGATTCGGGAAGCGCTGTCGCGGCATCAGGTCGATACGCTGCGTCGGAACTGCGCGGAGTTTGGTGTCGAGTTGTATGACCTTGGCCATCCGTTTCAGGGCATTGTCCACATCATCGGTCCCGAGCTGGGCCTGTCGCTGCCGGGCATGACCATCGTCTGTGGTGACAGTCATACCAGCACCCATGGCGCATTTGGTAACGTTGCTTTCGGCATTGGCACCAGCGAGGTGGAGCAGGTTTTGGCGACGCAGTGCATTCTGCAGTACAAGCCCAAGCGGATGCGTATAAACATCGACGGTACGCTGGCCAACGGCGTCACGGCGAAAGATATCATCCTCTATATCATTTCGAAGATTTCGGCCAGTGGTGCTACCGGCTACTTCGTTGAGTATGCCGGCGAAACCATCCGCAATCTGTCGATGGAAGCTCGCATGACGATTTGTAACATGAGCATCGAAATGGGTGCCCGTGGTGGTCTGATTGCCCCTGACGATACAACCTTCGACTATATTCAGGGCCGTGAGTTCGCGCCAAAGGGGGAAGCCTTCGATGAAGCCGTTGCGAAATGGCGGTCGCTTAAAACCGACGATGGAGCTATGTTCGACACCGAACTACATTACAAGGCCGAGGATATTCAGCCGATGATCACGTATGGTACCAACCCCGGTATGGGCATTGGTATTGGTCAGCATGTCCCCTTACTAACTGAAATTCCTGATACGGAACGCGTCTCTTACACGAAATCGCTGGCATACATGGGCCTCGAACCCGGTATGGAGCTGCGGAACAAAGCCGTTGACTATGTTTTCATCGGCTCGTGCACCAATGCTCGCATTGAAGACCTGCGCACTGTAGCTCAGTTTGTACAGGGCAAGCAAAAAGCGCCCGGCGTTGAGGTATGGATTGTACCAGGCTCGGTACAGGTGGCCCGGCAGGCGCAGGCAGAAGGCTTAACCGACGTCTTTGCCAGTGCCGGCTTCGAACTCAGAGAGCCCGGTTGCTCAGCCTGCCTAGGCATGAACGAAGATAAAATTCCGGCGGGTAAGTACTGCATCAGTACCTCCAACCGAAACTTCGAAGGGCGGCAGGGACCCGGCGCTCGTACCTTCCTCGCCAGTCCGATCATGGCCGCAGCAGCAGCCGTTTCGGGCCGGGTTATGGACGTCCGCGAGTTACTATAGTGGCCACTGCGTAGAATTTGTAGTGTTAAAACTGGCATAATTTTCGATTTTCGAATCCATATTTAGGTTTCAACACATCTCCCAGTAGCATGAGTCAGGCAAAGCAAACAGCCGAAAAAGTAGAGTATAACGGATCGGACAATCTGGCGATCATGAGCCACGCTGTCAACTACAATGGTGGCTTGTACAAGTGGGTCGCTAGTGACGTTCGTCCGGGCGAAGCCGTTCTCGACTTCGGAGCCGGAAACGGCGAGTATGCCAACCGCTTTCCTATCGGTAGTGTCGATGCTGCCGAGATCGACCCTGACCTGCTGCCGCTGATCAAACAGCCCGTATATACCGATATCAATACGCTGACCAAGTCGTACGACCTGATTTATACTATCAACGTACTGGAGCATATTGAACATCATGGCGCGATTGTGAAAGACCTGTATGCCAAACTCAAGCCCGGTGGGCGCATCAAAGTGTTCGTACCGGCCCGGCAGGAGATTTTCAGCAATATGGACGAACACGTTGGTCACTACCGACGCTACGTTAAACAGCTTGTCCGGCAGATTCTGGAAGAAGCCGGTTTCCGCGTAACCGACGTTCGCTACTACGATTTCGCCGGGTATTTTATTTCTCTACTGTACAAATGGATGGGCAAAGACGGCCGGATTACGAAAGAGTCCGTCGTCTTTTATGATCGGGTAGTATTCCCCATCAGCCGCCTGTTTGATAAACTGACGCTTGGCCACGTAATTGGTAAAAACGTGATCGCCGAGGCCGTCCGCCCAAACTAACATGAGCAAAGAAACCTTCCACGTATTGACGTCGACGGCTGTTCCACTGCCGATCGAGAATATCGACACCGACCAGATCATTCCCGCCCGCTTTCTGAAAGCGACTACCCGCGAAGGCTTTGGTGATAACCTGTTCCGCGATTGGCGTTTTACGGTCGATAACGAGCCGATCCAGGATTTCGTGCTGAACAATTCCCGGTACGCTGGGGCAGAGATCCTCGTAGCTGGTAAGAACTTCGGTATGGGTAGCAGCCGGGAACACGCAGCCTGGGCTATCCACGACTATGGTTTCCGAGTTGTCGTCTCCAGCTTTTTTGCTGATATCTTCCGCAACAACGCACTCAATACCTTCGTGCTGCCTGTACAGGTATCACAGCCGTTTTTGGAAGCGTTATTAACCGCCGTCGAGCAAGACCCGACGCTACAGATCGTCGTCGATCTGCCAGCGCAGACAATCTCGTTTGGTGAGCAGTCAGAAACGTTTGCGATCAACACGTACAAGAAGACGTGTCTGATGAACGGCTATGACGATATCGATTATCTACTGAGTCTGAACGCTGAAATTCGAGAATTTGATAAGGCGCACGCCTAACCACGCACCTCGGCAGATTACCACTGCACGAGTCTTTACTTACTCATGAAAAAACATATTGTCGTTATTGCCGGTGACGGTATTGGTCAGGAAGTAACCGCCGTTGGC
>JAKONH010000195.1 GCA_022702045.1 Spirosomataceae bacterium | reverse complement strand
TATGCGGTGCCTGATTATCGCGCCCGTCGACGAGCTGCGTAAACCGCACATTGGTTGTATTGGCGAAACCACGTGTATTATAGACTTTAAAGCCCAGACTCGACGTCAAAATCTGTACGCCTTTCAGGTTTTCGATCGCATCAAAATACGACGGCTGCGCCGACTGGCGAATCTGCCGGGCATTGAGTGTTTCAATACTAACTGCCGATGTCAGCACCTGCTCAGGCACCCGCGACGCCGAGACAACGATCTCCGTAAGCTGCACCGACCGCAGCGAATCGGCTTTCGACTGCGGTATGGAATCGGCAGGTGTTTGAGTTGACAATAAATGAGTAGCGCACAGGAAAAAATGGAGCATAGGAAGACCGTTATTTCTCAGCAAAAATAGCGGTCGCTATTTCTTAAAAAACATAACGCTATTTAATGGTCTTGACACTCTCACGGCCGCGGCCGTGAGGGCGTTACACTTACGGTAACTGCGCCATTTCCTGAGCGATGAACTGGCTGAAGCGATCCTGCAGGCCCTGAAAATAGGCGATGTATTTCAAGCCTTCTTCCGTTACGACAGCTCCGCCCCCCTTCTCACCACCCGTCTGCGTAGCGACGAGGGGTGCGTCGGCTTGTCCGTTCATCGACTGTACCAGTTCCCAGGCTCGTTTATACGACATATTCATGGCTTTAGCCGCCTGATTGATCGACCCCGTTCGCTGAATGTGCGTCAGCAGTTCGAGCCGGCCGATGCCGAAAAAACGATCGCTGCCTTCCAGCCAGATGCGTCCGTTTATCTGTATCTGCATGTCTAGTATCGTTTTCGTACTCTGCCGGCAAAGGTACGTGGTTGTGCTGTATGGCGTCATAATCAGCGCAACTCAACACACTGGCAGGCTTTTCGCTAGTAAATCCCACTAAATAAGCAATACACTAGTAATACCGGACACGGGCAACATTTGCCTATATTTGCCCTGTTTTACGCTTTGTAAGTCAAATACCCTACGTATGTTGTGGCTTAGTGCCCGACCAGCGTTTAGGTGGACTGGCAAACGGCCCACCTCCTCATTGAATCACACAAATACGCTGCATGAGCCTCCTGCTGTCAATTGTAATGCCGGCTTACAACGAAGAAGAAGTTATCGAAGTCGTTGTCAAGCAATGGACAGATTTGTTAGCCCGCCAATTTCCAGCCGACGATACACGTCTGATCGTTGTTAATGACGGCTCCCGCGACAAAACCGGCGCCATTCTCGACGCTATCAAACCCCGTTACCCAAAACTGATGGTCGTTCACCAACCCAACGGCGGCCACGGCAATGCCGTTGTCAACGGATACCGGCAGGCGGTAGCGCTCGATTCACAATACGTGTTTCAGACAGACAGTGACGATCAGTTTATTGCCGAAGACTTCAGCAAGCTCTGGAATCTACGCGACCAGTCGCCATTCATTCTGGGCTACCGCGAAGAGCGATACGACGCCCCCGCCCGGCTGGTCATTACCCGTATTTTGCGGTTCAGCATTGCCGCTATATATGGTACGTATATTATGGACAGCAACATTCCGTTCCGGCTAATTCGGGGCTCGTTTCTAAAGAAGCTGCTGGCCCAACTGCCCACACCCACTCCGTTTGCACCGAACATTTTTCTGGCTGTTATGGCCAAGAAAGCCGGATTCAACACCTTCGACGTTCCCATCACCCATAAGGAGCGACAAACCGGAACGGTATCCATTCTGAAATGGAAGCTGCTGAAAGTGTGTATGCAAAGCTTCCGGGAACTTGCTCAGTTCCGGTTTGACCTGGGTAGCAAGGTGAAAGCCCTGCGCAAACCCGAACCTGTTGCCGCCTAAACACTTGGCTTCTACAGCCAATTCAATTACTAATCCAAAAAAAGACAATCAACGTTTTTATTCATGAAGTACAAGTATGTTATTATTGGCTCCGGTCCGACGGGACTGGGCGCAGCGCACCGCCTAAAAGAACTTGGCATCACGGATTTTATCGTGTTGGAAAAGGAAAATCGCATCGGTGGGCTGTCGAAGAGTTTCGTTGATGAAAAAGGGTTTACCTGGGACGTAGGCGGCCACGTTCAGTTTTCCCACTACAAGTACTTCGACGACTTGATGATAGCAGCCCTCGGTGAAGACGGCTGGTATAATCATCAGCGTGAATCATGGGTCTGGATCGAAAACCGGTTTGTGCCGTATCCATTCCAGAACAACATCAAGTACCTTACGCCCGAAACGATGTGGAAATGTCTCGAAGGCATTATTCACAATTACAAGCACCCAACGACGGTAAAACCTGCCAACTTCCGCGAGTGGATCCTGGCGACGTTCGGACCGGGTCTGGCCGAGACGTTCATGTTCCCGTATAACTTCAAGGTCTGGGCCTACCCTACCGAGGAAATGAACGCCGTTTGGGTTGGCGAGCGCGTCGCCGTGACGGACCTGAGCCGAGTAACGAAAAACATCATTTTCAACAACGACGATTTTTCGTGGGGACCCAACAGCACGTTCAAATTCCCCAAGCACGGCGGAACGGGCGGCATCTGGGAAGCTGTGGGTAATCTGGTTGGCCGCGAGTACATCAAACTCAACGCTACCGTCGAGAAAGTAATCGGTCCCGAAAAGAAAATTATCCTCGCCAGTGGCGAAGAAATCGAGTACGAACACCTGATGAGCACCGTACCGCTCGATCTGTTTGTGCAGAAAGTAGAAGGACTTGACTCCGATACCGTTCAGCGGGCACAGGGACTGAAGCACTCGTCGACAAATGTGGTTGGTATCGGCCTGAAAGGCAAGCCGAAGCCAAGCCTGGAAACGATGTGCTGGATGTACTTCCCGGAATACAACAGCCCGTACTACCGCGTGACGGTGTTCTCGAACTACAGCCCGCACAACGTACCGGACATCACCCAGAACTGGTCGCTGATGACCGAGACGAGCGAATCGTCGGCGAAGCCCGTCAACCGCGAAACCCTGATCGCCGACACAATTCGGGCCCTGGTTGAAGATCAGTTGATCGACTCGGCCGATGACGTCGTGTCGACCTTCCACATGGCATTCGACTATGGTTACCCAACGCCTTCTGTTGAGCGCGATGGTATCCTGAAAGACGTGCTGCCGAAACTGGAGCCGTTTGGTATTTACTCACGCGGTCGTTTCGGGGCCTGGAAATATGAGGTTAGCAACCAGGATCACTCGCTGATGCAGGGTGTTGAATGGGCGAACCGCGTAGCAGCCGGCGTTCCCGAGCTAACCCTCCCCTTCCCCGACACAGCCAACGCGATGTGGGGTAAGTAAAATTTAGGTTTACAGTGTACGGTTTACAGTTTTCAGTGTTCGGCGGGTAACTTTACCTGGGTCCGGCTGATGACTGTAAACCGTATACGTTAAACCGTAAACCTTTTCTATGAACCGACGTGTCCTGATT
>JAKONH010000153.1 GCA_022702045.1 Spirosomataceae bacterium | reverse complement strand
ATGAACGCCCACAGCGCCCTGCAGGCGGGTAAAGAAGGCGTTTTACTAACCGTTGCATCTATTAGCGGGGTTCTTACTGCCGGTATGTTGCTGGGCAAATGGTTGAAAATCGATACCGTGACGGCCCACCTGATTGCGGCAGGTACGGCAATCTGTGGCGGTAGCGCCATTGCTGCGCTGTCGCCCGTGGTGAAAGCAGACGAAAAACAGGTATCCGTCGCACTGTGTACCATCTTTATCCTTAACGCTGTTGCGTTACTGGCTTTCCCAGCCATCGGTCAGTGGCTGCAGCTGACGCAGCACCAGTTTGGCCTGTGGTGTGCGCTGGCTATTCACGATACGAGTTCGGTGGTTGGGGCGGCAGCCCGGTTCGGCCCTGAAGCGTTGCAGGTAGCTACGACTGTCAAGCTGGCGCGGGCCCTCTGGATTATCCCCGTCGCACTTGGCACGGCGGCCCTGTTCAAAACCGGCAACGGCACGATTACCCTCCCCTATTTCATCGGCCTGTTCGTAGTAGCCATGCTCGTGCACACCTACGTTCCCGCCAGTCAGCCCGTAGCCGACGTGTTGGTCATGCTGGCGCACCGTGGTCTGACGCTGACGCTGTTTCTGATCGGCGCGGGGCTGTCAGGTAAGGTGATTCGGGCGGTGGGCTGGCAACCGCTGGCGCAGGGCGTTCTGCTCTGGTTGCTGATCTCGGCCGCGTCGCTCTGGGCCATTCTGGCGTTTTAACGTTGTAGAAGAAAGATATGAGATGAAAAAAGAAGAGGTGCGACGAACGATAACGGGATTGAGTGGACCATCTCTCTTCTCACATCTTTTCTCTTTCTTCTTTTGTCGCGCATCTTTCTTCATACGCAAGTAAATTGCATAGACCTTTTGCTTCATTTTTCATGGAAACCAATAAACCCGAGTCTTCGCTGTTTGACCGACGTGGCTTTTTGAAAACGTCGTCGCTGGCAACGCTGACGAGCTTGTTAGGCACGAACATCGTTTTCGCCGACCGGATGCCCAAGCACTACTTGCCGCTGGTATTCGACGGACAGATCGACCCAATGGCAAGCAAGCATAAAAATATGGTGGTGCTGAACGACAAGCCCTGGAATGTCGAGACGCCCGCTTATCTGCTCGACGATGCCGTTACTCCCGCCGATAAGATGTTTATCCGGAACAACGGTCTGATTCCGGAAGCGATCGATGTAGCCAACTGGAAACTGACGATCAATGGCGAGTCAGTGAAAGCACCGAAAACATACACACTGAACGATCTCAAAACCAAGTTCAAACCATACACCTACCAGCTTGTACTGGAATGCGGGGGCAACGGTCGGGCGGGCTACTTCCCTAAAACGTCGGGCAACCAGTGGACCGAAGGGGGCGTTAGCTGCGCCGAGTGGACGGGTATCCGGCTGAAAGACATCCTATCCGACGCTGGTATCACCGACACCGCCGTGTACATTGGCTATTACGGACAGGATCTACACCTCAGCCGCGATCCCAAGCAGCCGGTTATCTCACGGGGTGTTCCCATCGCCAAAGCCCTTGAAGACGAAACACTGATCGCCTGGGCTATGAATGGGAAGGACATTCCACTCGTTCACGGTTATCCGCTACGACTGGTCGTTGGCGGTTGGCCGGCATCGGTATCGGGCAAGTGGCTGCATACGATCGCGGTTCGCAACAAAGTCCATGACGGGGCCAAGATGACCGGCAAAAGTTACCGCGTTCCCATTCACCCCGTTCAGCCTGGCGTCGACCCACCGGCGAGTGAGTTCAAGATTATCGAATCGATGCCGGTTAAATCGGTAATTACCTTCCCACAATCGGGTCTGGAACTGCCGATGGGTCAGAAGTTGTCGCTGCGGGGTCATGCGTGGGCGGGCGACCGGGTGGCGAAGGAGTTGTACGTCTCGATCGACTTTGGCGAAACCTGGCAGAAAGCCGATCTGAAAGCGCCCAAGAACCGACTGGCGTGGCAACACTGGACCGCCGACGTAAGCTTCACAACCCAAGGTTACTACGAAGTATGGGCGCGGGCCACCGACGACAAAGGCGTGTCGCAGCCGATGGTTATGCCCCAATGGAACCCCGAAGGCTATATCAACAACGCCTGTCACCGTATTGCGGTGAAGGTAGTATAACTACCCCCGATCTCCTGAAGGGGGCTTTTTCCACAAATGAATTAAGCCCCCTTCAGGAGATCGGGGGTAGTCGAATGAAAAATGATTCGCGAATACGACTCTATTCAATGAACAGAACAATAAAGTACCGCTGGCTCATCGCCAGCCTGTGTGTGTGGTTGCTGTGCGCATGGGTGGTCCGGCACCCGGTGGCGCGGCACCCGGTGGGCCAGCAGCCCGTACCGGCCCGGAAAGCCGCGCCAAAAGTCCGCGCGACACACCGCCCGGTTTCGAATGCAGTAAAGCCGGCAATGGCGACTACGGCCGTTGTCGAAACATTACCTACAGCCGCTACGGTCGTCAACCCGCAGGGCGTTATAGTCGATGCAGAGACGGGGCTGGCGATCGACGATAACATGGTTCTGGTGAAAGGGCAATGTACCGTTTGCCACAACAGCAAGCTGATTCTGCAAAGCCATTTCGACCGCGACAAGTGGGTCGAGCG
>JAKONH010000126.1 GCA_022702045.1 Spirosomataceae bacterium | reverse complement strand
GCCAACTTTGCTGCCTAACATAACGCTGTACAAAACCGAATATGACTACGGAGTCTCTGGTACTCAACGGTTCCGACGGGCAGGTAGCTGGCTATCCGCCCGCAGGGGGGCCAATTCAGTCGGCCATTACCTACGAAAAAATTCCGACCCACATTTACGCTGATGCCAAAAACGCCAGCCGGGCTGTAGCGCACGAAATTGCCGAGTTAATCCGGTCGAAGCAGCGCGAAGGAAAGATGGCGGTGCTGGGTTTGGCTACGGGTTCGTCGCCTAAAACCGTTTACGCCGAGTTGATCCGGATGCATCGTGAAGAAGGATTGAGCTTCCAGAATGTCATTTCGTTCAACCTGGACGAGTACTATCCGATGGAACCTAACGCCGTTCAGAGCTACTGGCGCTTTATGCGGGAGCAACTCTTCGACCACGTAGACATTCCGGCAGGTAATTATTACGTTCCGGATGGCACGGTTCGGCCGGAGGAAGTCGCCGAGTTTGCGAAACAGTACGAAGCGAAGATCGATGCCGCCGGTGGACTGGATTTTCAGCTATTGGGTATCGGGGGCAACGGGCATATTGGCTTCAACGAGCCAGGTTCGCTGATTAATTCGCACACCCGCCTGATGATGCTCGACAACTCGACACGGGCTGCTGCATCGAGCGATTTTGGCGGACTGGCCAAGACACCACGTAAAGCCATTACGATGGGTGTTGCCAGCATCCTGAGCGCACGTCGGGTTGTATTGATGGCCTGGGGTGAGCGTAAGTCGCCCGTTATTCAGGAAGCACTGGAAGGCGTCGTTACGGAACACAACCCAGCTTCATACCTGCAAACCCACCCTAACGCACTGTTCGTCATCGATGAAGCGGCTGCGTCGCAACTGACCCGGATGAAAGCGCCGTGGCTGGTTGATTCGGTGGTGTGGGATAACAGCATGAAGAAAAAGGCTGTAACGTATCTGTCGTTGGCCCTCAACAAGCCGATCCTCAAACTGACCGACCGCGATTACAACGACAACGGGATGAGCGATCTGCTCGCACTGTCGGGACAGGCATACGATATCAACATCGACGTGTTCAATCAGCTCCAGCATACGATTACGGGCTGGCCGGGTGGTAAACCCAACGCTGACGATACGAACCGTCCGGAACGGGCACAGCCGGCACACAAGCGCTGCCTGATTTTTAGCCCGCACCCCGACGACGATATCATCTCGATGGGTGGTACGTTCCAGCGCCTGGTCGATCAGGGGCACGATGTACATGTGGCTTACCAGACGTCGGGTAACATCGCCGTTGCCGATGACGAAGCCCTTCGCTTCGCGGATTTCGTTGTCGACTTCAATACCAAATTTGGTATCGATAGTCCTGAAGCGAACCGTATTTTCCAGGATGCGGCAACATTCCTGCGCGACAAAAAAGATTCAGAAGTTGACACGGCCGAAGTACGCTACGTCAAGGGGTTGATTCGGATGGGCGAAGCTAAGGCAACCTGCCGCTTTGTCGGTATTCCGGCTGAGAACGCTCATTTCCTGAACATGCCGTTCTACGAAACGGGTACGGTTGCCAAAAAGCCAATCGGCGAAGCCGACGTTCAAATCGTGATGGACCTGATTGAAGAAATCAAGCCGCATCAGATATATGCCGCCGGTGATTTGGCTGATCCGCATGGTACGCACAAGGTTTGTTTGGATGCTGTGATGGAGTCAGTCCGTCGGTTGAAAGGCAAAGATTTTATGGCGGAGTGCTGGGTCTGGTTGTACCGTGGTGCCTGGGCTGAGTGGGATATCCACGAAATCGAAATGGCCGTGCCGATGTCGCCCGATCAGGTCATGAAGAAGCGATTGGGTATCTTCAAGCACCAGTCGCAAAAGGACGGCGTCGTGTATCAGGGTACCGATTCGCGCGAGTTCTGGCAACGGGCCGAGGAGCGGAACCGCGGTACGGCTGCGCTGTATAATCGCCTGGGTCTGGCTGAATATGAAGCAATGGAAGGCTACGTGCGCTGGAAGTACTAAGCTGACTAGCCTTTTAGCAAAAGAAAACCCTGATCTGACTAGCAGATCGGGGTTTTCTTTTGTCGTGTGATGAAGGCTGACAAACCGTACGTAGGCTACCGGAATTCGATTAAATTTTTACGGTTACGTTACTGTAATACAGAAATTATATATACTTGTACTATATGTGATAGTTGTATTATATTTTATTGGCGCTTTACCAACCCTATGCTCCGACCCAACCGACAACGAACGGCCCGACTTTTCGCCCTGCATGAATTTGCACGGGACCATTTTACCAAGTCCGACTGGTTTCGCATCGCCCATTTAACTGACACCGTCGAACTGATTGAAGACCACCCACGCCTGCTACGAAGCCTCGATTTCCACGACGATGATTACGAAGGAAACAGCCTGCAGGTACTGTCGAAAATCGTCAGTGTCGGTGCTACGAACCTAGCGGAACTGGAACGGTACGTAGAGGAGCAGAAGAGCCGGGTAACTCAGGCACGGCCAGTCGAAGCTCGCTTTGTCTCGACGGCGTCGGGGCGTTTGCCGGAGCGCATCGTTACGTTTGCGCCTGACGTGTTTCAGATTCCCGATAAGACTGTCGAAAGTAACGTGCTGTCGGTGATGATGCCGTTCGAAAGTCGCTTTAGTGGAACCTATACGGCTATCCGTAATGTCTGTCGCCGACTAAATATTGAGTGCCGCCGGGCCGACGACATCTGGGACAACAGCATCCTGATTCAGGACGTGTTTGACCTGATTTTTACCGCCCGCGCCGTACTGACTGATTTTACTGACCGAAATCCCAATGTTTTCTACGAAACTGGCGTGGCGCATACGCTGGGTAAGCTGGTTATCCCGATTACGCAGTCGGTGGCTGATATTCCGTTCGATCTGCGGCACCACCGTGCCTTGACGTATCTGCCTAATTCGGAAGGGTTGTTGAAGCTAGAAGCGGATCTGGAAAAGAAGCTGGCGCGCGTATTTCAGTAAGGGAGTGGCTGGGATTGTTGGCAGCATTCGCTAAGTTCGGGGCTTGCGTCTGTACTAGACTTGACTACTCCCGAACGCTATGGAAACAAGCATGATCCGGCCGGGTCTTTCGTTGGCCAACACACCAGCATCATCACGTTTGTTGTCGCTCGATGCCTTTCGCGGGCTTACCGTGGCGGCCATGATTCTGGTCAATAATCCCGGTGACTGGGGCCATATCTACGCTCCGCTGGAACATGCACACTGGAACGGCTGGACACCTACCGACCTGATCTTTCCGTTCTTTCTGTTTATCGTCGGTGTGTCGATCGCCTTTGCATTAGGCCGACAGCCTGGTGAGCTGAAGGCGATTGTTGGCAAGATCGTCAGGCGTAGTGCGACGCTTTTTTTGCTGGGGCTTTTTCTGAACTTCTTCCCCAGGTTCAATCTGTTGACAGTACGTATTCCGGGCGTGTTACAGCGTATTGCGCTCGTATATCTGATCTGTTCACTGCTGTTTATCAATACGACGCCCCGGCAGCAATTATACCTGTTACTGACTGTGCTGGCTGGCTATTGGCTACTGATGACACAAATACCCGTGCCGGGCGTTGGCTACGCGAACCTAGAGCCCGAAACGAACCTGGCCGCCTGGCTCGACCGTACTATTCTGACACCGGCGCACGTGTACAAACCGGCTAAAGTCTGGGACCCGGAAGGTATCCTGAGTACACTTCCTGCCGTTAGTACTGGCCTACTAGGAATGCTGACGGGCTACTGGCTTCGGCGTACAGACGTGAGCGCAGCCGAACGGGTAGCCTGGCTATTTGCGGCCGGTTGCCTGACGACGCTGGCTGGTCTGTGCTGGGATGGTTTCTTCCCGATTAACAAAGCACTCTGGACAAGCTCGTTCGTTTTACTAGCAGGTGGGCTAGCCATGCTGGGAATGGCCTTGTTCTACTGGCTGGTCGATGTAAAGCAGTACCGTCGGGGTGTGCTGCCGTTGGTTGCGTTTGGTGTCAATGCCATTACCGTCTTTTTCCTGTCGGGCCTGATTCCCCGCATCCTCGGCATGATTAACGTGGCGGGCGCAGCTGGAAATCGGGTAAGCGTACAGACCTATCTGTACCGGCAGTTTATCGCGCCCCCGTTCAGCGATCCACGCAACGCATCACTAGCCGGTGCGCTGACCTTCGTGCTGATCTGGTTTGTCGTGTTGTGGTGGCTGTACCGGAAGAATGTCATCATCAAAGTATAACAGCCAACTTAATATACAAACTGTTATACCTTCGTTAATTTACTACGATACGCTTTTTGTACTTATTTGCCTGACAACAAAATGGCATTTTTTCTAAGATGCAATAGAAAACAGAAGCTTGTAAAATCACGTAGTGAAACCCAAAGAGCAATTAAAAGAAGAAATACGGCAGGCAGAGAGGTAAAACGTATTAAACGAGGAAAAATAAAAAGTTGACCGATCAAAGCACTACGCAGCGAACTTGACGCCGATCAATAAGCACTACACACGTCTCCTCAACAAATCAGTTCAACCCTATATGATCAAACAAATGTTGCCCGTAGTGCTCATTGCTAGCGCGACGCTGGTGATGGGTCAAACGGCGTCCAAACCAAAAGCGGCTGTCAAACCTGTTGCGAAACAGACGGCGGCAGCCGCCCCCATCGATTTAAATAAACCCATTCCGACGGACCTGGCGGTGAAAGTGGGCAGACTACCAAACGGGTTAACCTATTATATCCGCAAAACCGTTGAGCCGCGCAACCGGGCCGAACTGCGGCTGGTCGTGCGGGCGGGGTCGGTGCTGGAAACCGACGAACAGCAGGGACTGGCGCATTTCATGGAACACATGGAGTTCAACGGCACGAAGAATTTCCCCAAAAACGAACTTGTCAACGTACTGCAATCGTCGGGTATTCGCTTCGGGGCCGACCTGAACGCGTACACGAGTTTCGACGAAACGGTCTATCAACTGCCCGTCCCGACCGATTCGCAGCGCGTATTCCGGCAGGCCTTTCAAATTCTGGAAGACTGGGCGCATAACGCCACCATCGATCCAGCTGAGATTGAGAAAGAGCGCGGAGTCGTACTGGAAGAACGACGACTGGGGCGCGGGGCCGGACAGCGGATGCGCGACAAGTATTTTCCGGTGCTGCTCAACGGGTCGCGGTATGCCGAGCGCCTGCCCATCGGTACCGAGCAGGTGCTGACAACGTTTAAGCCCGAAACACTCCGTCAGTTCTACAAAGACTGGTACCGGCCCAGCCTGATGGCGGTGATTGCGGTGGGCGATTTCGACGTCAAACAGGTGGAGGGCATCATTCGGGAGAAATTCGGTCGTATTCCCGAACCTGCCAATCCCAAACCGCGGACCGACTACACGATTCCCGGTAACAAAGACACAAAAGTGGCCATCGTAACGGATACCGAACAGCCGAACACGATTGTGCAGGTGATCTACAAGCGCGAAGGCGTGAAAGACAAGACGCTTAACGACCTGCGCGAAGGCGTAAAGCGGGGCCTGTTCAATACCATGTTGGGAAATCGGATTCAAGAGCTCACGCAACAGGCTGACCCACCGTTCCTGGGCGGCTACAGTAACTACAGCGACTTCCTCGGGAACCTGGATGCGTTCACGTCGATTGCTGTTGCAAAGGAAGGCAATGTCGAACGGGCAATCCGGGCGGTGCTCAACGAGAATGCTCGTGTCAAGCAATTTGGCTTTACCCCGACCGAACTGGAACGGGCGAAGCAGGAGTTTCTAACGGGTGTCGAACAGGCCTATAGCGAACGGAACATAACCCGCTCGGCAAGTTACGTCGACGAATATGTTCGCAACTTCACCGACAAGGAGCCGTATACCAGCATCGATTTCTACTACACGTTCCTGAAAAAGGAGATGGCGGGAATCAAGCTGACGGAGGTAAACGAGCTGGTCGATCAGTTCATCCACAACGACAACCGGGCTGTGATCGTCATGGCACCGGAGAAAGATAAAGATAAACTGCCAACTGTTGAGCAGATTATCGGCTACATCGACGACGCTGGAAAGGGGCTGACGGCATACGAAGACAAAACCATCGACGCGCCCCTCCTAACGAAACAGCCGACCCCGGAGCCAGTTGTCAGCACGAAGCAAATCAAAGACATCGGCGTGACCGAGTGGACCCTAAAGAACGGGGTGAAGGTGGTGCTCAAACCAACTGATTTCAAAAACGATCAGATTCTGTTCAGCGGTACCAGTTTGGGCGGAACGTCACTTTACGACCTCAATGAGTATACCTCGGCTCGCTTTGCTTCGACGGTAACGGCCATGGGCGGAACCGGCGCGTACAATCAGGTACAGCTTGGTAAGTTTCTGGCAGGTAAGCAGGTGAGTGTCTTCCCATACATCAGTGAACTGAACGAAGGAGTTAGCGGCAGCACCGCTCCGAAAGACCTCGAAACGGCTCTGCAATTGCTGTATAGCTACTTTACGCAGCCTCGCAAAGACGCTGACGTGGTAAAAGGCTTCTTGTCGAATCAACGCAGTGCCTTGCAGAATCAGATTAATACACCAACACCGGCGCGGGTGTTTCAGGATACAGTACAGGTAACGCTGGGCGCCAATAACCCCCGCCGTCAGCCGTTGCAACCTGCTGATCTGGACAAGATCGATCTGGATAAGTCACTGAAAATTTACCAGGAACGTTTCGCTAACGCGGGTGATTTTACCTTCTTCTTCGTAGGTAACATCGACGAAGCCAAACTAAAACCGCTGGTCGAAAAATACCTTGGCGGGCTGCCGTCGACGGGTAAAGCCGAAAACTTCCGCGACCTGGGTATTCGCATTCCAAGCGGTCAGATCAGTAAAACGGTTTACAAGGGTGTCGACCCAAAAGCAACGGTACAACTGGTATACAGCGGTGATCTGAACTGGTCGCCCGAAAACACGACCCAGCTCGACGCACTGGCCGAAGTGCTGGAGATCAAACTAATCGAGCAGCTGCGCGAGCAGGAGAGCGGTGTGTATGGGGTAAGCGCCAGCGCGTCGTACAGCAAGAATCCGGTACCGCGCTATACGTTCCGCATCAGCTTCGGCTGTGGTCCGGAAAACGTCGATAAGCTCATCGCCAAAACGCAGGAGCTGATTAACAACCTGAAAGCGAAAGGTGCCGACCCGGCTGACATTGCCAAGTTCAAAGCGGAGACCCGGCGCGAAACGGAGCTGCAACTGAAAGACAACCAGTTCTGGCTGGGTTATCTGCAAAACCAGTTCGTCAACGGTGATGCACCCGACGAGGTGCTGCGCGAGGATCAGCAACTGAATAAGGTAACGGTCGAAAGCACCAAAGCGACGGCTAACAAATACCTCGGTGCCAACTACGCTAAATTCGTGCTGCTTCCCGAAAAGAAAGTCGAAGCGGGTAAGTAAAAGATAAGACCGGTCAATTAAAAAGACGGCGCTCCGATCGGGCGCCGTCTTTTTAATTTTTCGTCATGCTGAGCCGGCGGCCCGGTCGCAGGCTCAGCATGACGAAAAACGGTAGAATAAGGCTGTTTATCAACGGAGCCAATCAGCCTTTGTCCGATTCGCGGTCGGCACGAATTTCGGGGATGGTGTCGGAATCGATGAGACCGAGCGAAGCCGCATGCTCGGCGGCCGCAACCGTATCGGCAACGAGTAGCATGGGTACGTTGAATTGCTGCGTGGCCTGAATCAGAAGATTGACGTCTTCGTCACGTTGTTGCCCCGTCGACACGTCGCGAATGTAAATGGCTTTGATCCGGCCGGGGTTCTCCCGGACCACCTGCGCGTAAATCTCGGGGTCCTGCTGCCCACTGTCGCCAATCAGTACAAACGGTAGTTGCGGATTTACGTCCAGCACTTTGCGGATCATCGCCAGCTTGTGAGTGTGATGCGATTGCGAAGATAGCAGCGACGGGTCGAGGCCAAGATCGCGCAGTAGTATCGGTCCTTTCGGGACGCCCTGAATCCGAAAAAAATCGACCAGCAGGTCGTATAGATTCCAGGGGCTGCTCGATACATAGTAGATCGGATTAAACAGCGTCGTGACGGGGCCACTTTGCAGTGCGCGGTAAAAGGCGGCTACCCCCGCGAACGGTAATCGGGTGTATGCATTACCCAGAAACGTCAGTCGGGCAGTTTGTAGCAGGCTTGTCGCTCCTGTGACCAGTACCGTATCGTCAATGTCGGAAATGACGCCGAACTGACTAAATACAGGCGAAACCATAAGATACCCTTCTTTTCGTACCGGATCACCTGTCGTAGGCTGCGTCAGACCGTCGAGCGAGTAGGTCACCGGAAACCAGACCCGGCCGGGGGGCAGGTCGTTCGGTGGATTGATGGTCAGTTCAAAATAGCCTTCTTCATCGGTGACGGTTGCATGACTCTGCCCGAATGTATCGACTCGCACGGTCACATTGGGTACTTCGTCGGTTTCGAATCGCTGATACGTAGCCAGCAGGTTATTCCAGTAGGTGTCGCGGTCGGAGGGTGTGCTCAGATCCCGCTCACGCAATACGCGTCCTTTCAACCAAACCGCCGACGGGCTACCAAAACCCCGGTAGTAAACAATACGGTAGGGCTTGTCGGCATCCATTCGCCCAAACAGCTTTTCTTTCAGTCGGTCGAAGCCCGCTTCGGCTGTCGTTGCCGCGCTGGTCAATAGATCTTTCCAGTTGTTCATTGTTGCGTCGCTTGTTGGTAATCGGCCCATTCGTCGATGTCGGTCAGCGTTTCCAGAATCTCGACAGTCAGGCCGTTTTGTAGGATGGCCAGTTCGGTTAGCTGAAACAACTCCGGCTGACTCCAGGGCATGTTCTCGAATAGAAAGGAATGCAGCTGAGTCATGCCCAGCAGATAATAGCCACCGTCAGTCGCTGGTCCGATCACAATGTCGGCCTGCGCGAGAGCGTCGAACGCCATTCGAATATGCTCGGTTGTCAGCGCGAGGCAATCGCTGCCAATGATAACGACATGATCGGCTTCTGCAGCGAACTCCCGCCGAAACGCGTCCAGCATCCGTTCGCCCAGATCGGCCGGACTGCATTGGCGTTGCTTTTCGTAACCATTCCAGCCATCGTCCGAATTGATAAAATCACCATAATAAACGATCCGGCGGTCGGGGAGAGGCTGGGTAATTGCCTGCGTATGGCGTAATAGCTCTTGGTACACCGCGACCGCTGTTTCATCGCCCACGGTTCGGGCTATCCGCGTTTTGACTTGACCGGCCACCGGGTTTTTCACGAAGATAATAAGGTGGTTCTGGGTCATACGCGGGTTTGTGGTAGCTTTGCAGTTCGTATCGAACCGAAAAAAAAAACGGTCTTTACTAACACCCATGAGCAAACAAATTGTTTATACCGATCAGGCTCCTGCGCCAATTGGCCCGTATAGTCAGGCCGTAAAAATAAATGGAACACTGTTCGTGTCGGGGCAGATTGCACTCGATGTGGCCGGACAGGGAGACATCAAGGCGGAGACGCAGAAAGTAATGGAAAATCTCGGTGCTATTCTGAAAGCCGCTGGGATGGACTACGCCAATGTGGTTAAATCCAGCATCTTCGTCAAAGACATGAACAATTTTGCGGCCATCAACGAGGTGTACGGGCAGTATTTCACGGCCGATCCGCCGGCCCGCGAAACCGTCGAGGTGGCCCGCCTGCCCAAAGACGTCAATGTTGAAATTTCCGTGATTGCTGTACAATGATAGAGTGATTGAATGATAGAGTGATTGAATGAACTGTCCGCATCACGGTGGCCGCCGTCGTGGTTAATGTACTGTATCGGCCTCATCACCGCGTCAGCAAATTCAATCAATCCATCACTCTGTCACTCAAAATTTTCTTCCCATGTCAACTGAAATTCGCGTTCGGTTTGCGCCTAGCCCGACTGGCCCGCTGCATATTGGCGGGGTGCGTACCGCGCTCTATAATTACTTGTTCGCCCGCAAAATGGGGGGCAAGATGCTGCTTCGTATCGAAGATACCGATCAGAACCGTTTCGTGCCCGGTGCCGAAGAATACATCATGGACGCCCTGCGCTGGGCTGGTATCGAAATCGACGAAGGCCAGGGCGTAGGTGGTCCCCACGCGCCTTACCGGCAGTCGGAACGGCGAGAAATTTACCAACGGGAAGCCCAGCGACTTATCGACGAAGGTAAGGCATACTATGCCTTCGATACGGCCGAAGACCTTGACGCTATGCGGCAGCGGCTTGAAGCGGCCAACGCTCCGGCGGCTCAGTACAATGCCATCACTCGAATGCAGATGCGTAATAGCCTGACGCTAAAGCCGGAAGAAGTAAAAGCGCGGATGGATGCGGGCGACCCCTACGTGATCCGACTGAAAACACCCCGTAAGGAGGAAGTTCGACTTAACGATATGATCCGGGGTTGGGTAACGGTACATTCGTCGGCCATCGATGATAAGGTGCTGCTCAAGTCTGACGGATTGCCAACGTACCACTTGGCTAATATTGTCGATGACCATCTGATGGGTATCACGCACGTAATTCGGGGTGAAGAATGGCTACCATCGGCACCGCTGCACGTGTTGCTCTACCGTTACCTGGGCTGGGAGGCTACGATGCCGCAGTTTGCACACCTGCCGCTGCTGCTGAAGCCCGAAGGAAACGGTAAACTCAGCAAACGCGATGCTGATCTGGGTGGTTTTCCCATTTTCCCATTGCAGTGGACCGATCCGAATACGGGGCAGGTGGCACGCGGTTTTCGGGAAGATGGCTACTTACCTGAAGCAACGGTAAACTTTCTGGCGTTGCTGGGCTGGAACCCTGGTACCGAACAGGAACTATTTACGATGGACGAACTGATCGCCAGTTTCGATCTGGCACAGGTGCATAAAGCCGGTGCGCGCTTCGACATTCAGAAAGCACAGTGGTTCAACCATCAATATGTCAAAGAGCAGCCCGATGCCGTGTTGGCACCAACCATACAGCAACAGGCACAGGCAGCGGGGTATGACTGCTCGCTGGCGAAGGCCGAAAAGATCGCGGCTTTGTTGAAAGGCCGGGTCAACTTCGCTCGCGAGATCGTCGATGAAGCGACGACCATTTTCAACGCACCGACTCAATACGATGAAGCAGTGACGACAGCAAAATGGAATGCCGACGCGGTAAAAGCCGTAACTGCTTTCCACGACGCGCTGGTATCGTATGACGGTGATTTCGTGGCTGATAATATCAAGCATACACTGTCGGATGCGATGACGCAGGCGGGCATCAAACAAGGTAAGATCATGCAGGCGATGCGATTAGCCCTGACAGGGTCCGGGGCCGGCCCTGACCTGATGCTGACCATGGAAATTATTGGTAAGGACGAAACCATCCGTCGGCTAGAACAGGCATTGGCAACGTTACCAAAACCATAACGACGGGCAGCGCCGATAAACATGCAGCCCGATCTGCATGTTTACCAAGACTGACAGCGGATTCCGGTAAACAGAAACGAATTATGGCAAAGAAGAAAGGTAACCCCGACGAGAACGAAAAGCCCCGCGTTCACAAAGAACTGGAAGGGTTTGATATTCAGATCAATTCGTTTGGCGAAATCACGACCAGCTTCGATATCGACCGGATCAATCAGTTTCTGAACAAAACGGTCGACGACAAAAAGCTACGGCACCGCACAGACCTTAATCTGAAAGGTGATCAGGCCGATTCCGACGCTGAGCCGCAGAAAAGTGAAGAGGAGCGGCTGTTCGATGAAACCGACAACGATCTGCCCGACGATATCAATCAACGATAGTTAGTATGCTATCCTTATCTAGCCCGACCCGCGAAATAATCCGGTCGGGCTTTTTTTGTGCCGTTCGTCCAAAAGAGCCGCGGTCTGAATGCGAATAATCTGTAGTTTTCATCCACAAAATCAACGCAAGACCCTTAAACCGACTATGTACTCGCACGAAATTGACTACAAAATCATCGGTGAAGATATTCAGATTGTCGAAATCGAATTAGACCCCAACGAGACGGTTATTGCCGAAGCTGGCTCCATGCTGTATATGGAAGACGGTATTCAGTTTGAAACCAAAATGGGTGACGGCTCACAGCCGGATCAGGGTTTTCTGGGTAAACTGCTCCAGGCCGGCTCACGCGTAATTACGGGGGAATCGCTCTTCATGACGCACTTCACCAACCGGGGTGTCGGTAAGCGTAAAGTTGCCTTTGCAGCACCCTATCCTGGCACGGTACTGCCAATTAATCTGGGAACTACGTACGGTAATACACTCATTGTGCAGAAAGATTCGTTTCTGTGTGCCGCCCGAGGAACACAGCTGAATGTTCAGTTCAATCAACGATTGGGGGCTGGCTTTTTCGGTGGAGAAGGCTTTATTCTCCAGAAAGTACAGGGTGATGGTATGGCCTTCATCCACGCGGGTGGCGTCGTGATCGAGCGTACGCTCAACAATGAGATGCTGCGGGTCGATACAGGCTGCGTGGTTGGCTTTGAGCCAAGCATAAACTTCGACATTCAACGGTCGGGCGGTCTGAAAAGTATGATTTTTGGCGGAGAAGGTATTTTCCTGGCGACACTGCGCGGGTCGGGTAAAGTCTGGATTCAGTCAATGCCGATTTCGAAACTGGTACAGCGCCTATCGCCCACCGGCGGGCAAGCTCATAAGGAAAGTGGCTCCGTTCTCGGACAGCTAGGCAATCTGTTTGAGGACTAGAAGGCCATTCATACACGTATCGAACGTCTGGCAAAACCGGACGTTTTTGCTTTTGTGGCAGAAACAGTGAGGCAATGGTCCATTATTGCCGCTTAAGCGAGAACTATGTCTTGCTCAGGCGTTTTTAAACTGAAATAAGTATAGATGCGTTGTAACTTTGCATTCGACATATATCCCAGTAGTTTGTCATGGACGTTATTTGCACCAACGATAAATTCCCCGCTCCAGTAATGGCATTCTATGCCGAGTTTGGAATCACTACGCCCCAAAAAGACCAGCTATATACCATTCGTCAGGTGAAGCGGCACACGACTGGTGAAACGGGTGTGTTACTTAACGAGATTCAGAACCCTGACGTACCTGTAAAACACCCCATTATGGGAGAAGTATGGTTTGAGCCAACATTTAATATCAACCGCTTTGCTACGTTGATGGGGCAACCTGTCCGCGAAGAAGAAGTGGCAGATGTAAATGTGTAGTTGTAGCGTTCCGTACGAAGCCCGGCACCAAATGGCCGGGCTTTTTCGTTGATAGCGTACCGATTCAGCCACTATGCGTTACTTCCCTGTTTTGTTCATTGCCCTGTTGACTGCCTGCGGCAGCGATGCCAACGAGTCGTACGTTCCCAAGCCGAAAGGCTATCCCAGGCTCGATCTGCCCGTTGCCCGCTACAAACCATTAGAGCCGACGCACCCGTACCAGTTCGAGTATAACCAGATCGCCCGTATCCTGCCCGACACGTTTGCCCGCTCGGAGCCTAACTGGATTTTTATCAACTATCCGGCTTTTCATGCTAGTGTCCAGCTAACCTATAAGCCTGTCCAGAACGATATAAGCCGGCTGCGGGCGATGCTTGAAGACTCGTATAAGCTGGCGGCCCGGCACAACGTCAAAGCGTACTCGATCGAACAGCGAAAAATTCGGCTAAAGTCGGGGCTGGAAGCCAGCCTGATCGACCTGACGGGGGAGGTACCCAGTCAGGTGCAGTTCGTAACGACGGATTCGACAACAAACTTTCTGCGGGGCGCACTGTACTTCAATACGGCAACTGAGAATGACTCGCTACAACCCATTATCACGTACATTCGCCACGATATACTGCACTTGCTGAACACGCTGAAATGGCGTAAGAAGTAAGGCGTTCACTCAACACGCATGAAATCTATTGCTACGCTGATTACCTCTCTGTTCGTGACCGTTTCGCTGGCGCAGACAAAGCCGGTTACGACGCCACCAGCCTCGAAAGCCACCACAGCCGCCGTCAAATATCCGGGACAGACGGTTTATGAACAGCACTGTCTGAGCTGTCACCAGGCTAATGGATCGGGCGTGCCGAATCTGAACCCGCCCCTGCGCAACGTCGATTGGGTGACGGGCGGCAAAACCCGGCTTATCAACGTACTGCTAAACGGTTTGCAGGGACAGGAAATCGATGGCGAAACGTATGATAACGTTATGCCTGCTCATGACTTTCTTACAGATCAGCAATTGGCCGACGTGCTGACATACATCCGTAGCAGCTTCGGCAATAAAGCCAGCGAAATCAAGCCGGAGGAGGTGAAGGCGTTGCGGGAAAAAAAGTGAATGGCTTTCCAACGAATTGACCGACGATAAACTCATAGCTAAAAAAATAGCTATGCGTCAGTTATTTATCTTGCTAATAGGGCTTGGACTAGGAGCCGGTTGCCACGAAGACGTCGAGCCGGACTGCATGCCTAAAACGGATACCTGCGCTTGCTCATATGTACTCAATCCTGTTTGTGGTTGTGACGGTCGAACCTACGCGAACGCCTGTGTCGCCCAATGTGCCGGCATCCGCTACATAATGGGTGCATGTAAGAAATGATGGTTTCGATTGTGTAGCTTGGAACCATGCCGGCGGCCACCGTGGCGCGGGCCGGGCTACACTACGTCTGTATTACCCCAACAGAAAACGGCTTGGTAATTGGTGCGTGGTTGGCGGCAGCAATGCCTTCCGACAGAATGGTGCGGGTATCAAGCGGATCGATAACGGCATCGACCCAAAGACGAGCAGCCGCGTAGTAGGGTGACAACTGGGCATTGTATTGATCCGTAATCTTTTGGAGCTGCGCTTGCTCTTCATCAGGCGTCATTGGTTGTCCCTTTGCTTTCTGCGACGCTACCTGAATCTGAAGCAGTGTTTTTGCTGCTGAAGCACCGCTCATAACGGCCATCTGCGCCGTAGGCCAGGCCAGCATCAGCCGAGGGTCGTAGGCTTTGCCACACATGGCATAATTGCCCGCTCCATACGAATTGCCGACAACAACCGTGAACTTTGGAACGACCGAATTGGCCATCGCACTGACCATCTTAGCCCCGTCTTTAATAATACCACCTTGTTCAGCCCGGCTACCGACCATGAAGCCCGAAACGTCCTGCAAAAAGACTAAGGGGATACGTTTCTGGTTGCAGACCATGATAAAACGAGCGGCTTTGTCGGCGGCATCAGCGTAAATGACGCCACCCATCTGCATCTCGTTCGGCTGTCCGGTCCGGCCCTTCGCCTTTACCACCTTCCGCTGATTGGCCACGATGCCAACCGCCCAACCGTCGATACGCCCGTAACCACACAACAGCGACTGCCCGTAACCGGGTTTGTATTCATCGAATGCGGAATCGTCGAGCAACCGGTCAAGGATTTCGCGCATGTCGTAGGGCTTGGTCCGGTCGGATGGTAGCAACGTCAGTATCTCGGCCGGATCTTTGGCCGAAGGGGTGGGCTGAACGCGGTCGAAGCCTGCTTTTTCAGGGCGTCCCGTTTTCTCAAAAATGCGTTTGATCGCGTCCAAGCAACTTTTGTCGTCTGGGTAGCGGTGGTCGATTACGCCCGAAATGTCGGTATGGGTGACTGCACCCCCCAGCGTTTCGGCGTCGATGTCTTCTCCAATCGACGCCCGCACCAGATACGGACCCGCCAGAAAAATAGAGCCCGTGCCCTCTACGATCAGCGTTTCGTCGGACATGGCCGGTAAGTAAGCCCCGCCCGCTACACAACTCCCCATTACAGCGGCTACCTGTAACACACCCATCGCCGACAGGTGTGCGTTGTTGCGGAACATGCGGCCAAAGTGATCTTTGTCGGCGAACACCTCATTCTGCAACGGTAGGTATACGCCTGCACTGTCGACCAGATAGACAATGGGCAGGCGATTTTCCATCGCGATCTCCTGAGCCCGTAGGTTTTTTTTTGCCGTAATCGGGAACCAGGCACCGGCTTTCACCGTCGCGTCGTTGGCTACGATTACGCACTGCCGCCCGGCAATGTATCCCATGCCAACGATCACACCACCCGATGGGCAACCGCCGTGTTCGGGATACATATCCTCGCCGGCAAACAAGCCAATCTCGACAAACGACGTATCGTCGTCGGTCAGGTAGTCGATCCGTTCGCGGGCGGTCAGCTTCCCTTTTTTGTGCTGATCATCAATCTTTTTTTGTCCGCCACCCAGTCGGGTTTGGGCTTCGCGTTCGTGTAAGTGCGTAATCGAATTCATTGTGTGTTCGTGATGAAGGAAATAAAAAAAGCCGGTTCCCATGCGGTGAACCGGCCAATGTCAGGGTACTGTTTTGGTTTATGTGTCTGCAAGACAGGCCGTCGTTGCAAGCTAATAAACCAGAATTGCATTTTGTCTACTGATTGCCGGTCGAGTCGATATTCGTTGTCGTAACTGTCGACGTCGTAATAGTCATGCTACCAGGTTGAGCAATGGACGGCTTATCCTTGTCCTTCTTGCCAAAAAGCGAAAAATGCACGTACCGCTTGGGGTTTTGACGCAGGTCGGCCAGCAGCAGCGCCATGTTTGCCGTCGTCGCGTTGACGTTTTTGTACAGGGCTTCGTCGGTTGTCAGCTTGCCCAGTGAACCACGCCCCTGCTCGATACTGCCCAGTAGCTTCTGCATGTTGTCGATCGTTTTATTGACCGTGTTGAGCGTCTGCCGTAGCTCCAGCTTTTGCAGTGAATCCGCGAATGAATCGGCTTTGTCAAGAATCGGGTTCAGTTTTTTCTCTGTTTCATCGAACGAACGCGCCAGCTGGTTCACATTCGCCAATGTCGTCCGCAGGCCAGCCCGGTTTTCGGCAATCGTCAGACCGAGTGTGCCGACGGCTCCGTTGGCGCTTGCCAGCGTCTTGTTCAGGATAACCCCCGTCTGATCAAACTGCCCGACGATTTTGTTCAGCTGATATGTCAGCGAATCGACATTATTCAGTACGGGCAACGTCCGCTCCCGAATCAGCGCCGACAGACCTGATTCACGAGCGGCTACCAGCGTGCCACCTTGTTCCAACTCCGGCCGGCCGGGATTGATAACCAACCGGATCAGTTTGCCGCCCAGCAAACCGTCATCGGCCAGTACGGCGCGTGAACCCTGCGTAACACGAATATCCTTATTCAGCTCCAGCGTAACCAGCAGCTTGTTGCCCTGATCCTGTAGAATCTCGACGCTTTTAACCTGCCCGACAGATAACCCGTTTATACGAATCGGATTCGACGGGGTTAGCCCGTCGACATTATCGTAAATGGCTTTGTATGTATTCGTGGACGAGAAGAAATCGGAACCTTTGAGAAAGTTGAATCCGAAATAGAGCATTAGCAGCGAAACCACCGCCAGCAATCCAACTTTGATCTCTTTAGAAAATTTCATGCGTGTATGATGGTGATACCGGTCCAGAGACCTCAGCCAGACTGGCCTTTGTATAACCAAGTTGGTGGGCTATTTGTCCCGGTATATACGCAAAAAGGTGAGGGGAGCGCTGTGTCTGCCAGGCGTATACCCGCAGATAGGACCCCCGTACGCATCAATTGGCCGATTCGACTTCTTCTTTGTACTGCACCAGCGCGCGGTAAATAGACCCGGTAATTTCGGCTTGTCCTTCTTCTGTAATCAGAAAATCTTCTTCCGTTGGGTTGGTCAGGTACCCGGTTTCGATCAGTACGCTTGGCATTGCCGTGCGCCACAACACTAGGAAACCCGCCTGCTTGACACCATTGCTCTTACGATCCGCGTGGCGTCGGAAGCTCCGTTCTACTTTTTCGGCAAAGTTGATACTACTACCCATAAACGCGTGCTGGTAATTAGCCAGCATGATGTGCGCCAACGGTGAGTTCGGGTTGAAGCCTTTATACGTTTGCTGGTAATTGGCCTCTTTGAGAATAACGGCGTTCTCCCGTTTGGCAACGTCCAGATTCCCCTCTGTCTTGTGCAGACCCATCGTATACGTCTCTGTCCCGTATACCTTATGCGAGGTCGGGCTGGCGTTACAATGGATCGAAATGAACAGGTCGGCGCGGTTCCGGTTGGCTATGGCCGACCGCTCCGCCAACTCGATAAACCGGTCGCCTGAACGGGTATAGATAACCTTCACGCCGGGCATCTCTTCCTTGATACGCCGGCCAAGCGCCAGCACTAGTTCGAGTACAATACGCTTCTCGGTCACCTTGCGTCCGTGCGTACCGGGGTCCTTCCCGCCATGGCCCGCGTCGAGTACCACCGTCCGCAGTTTGTTTGGTACGGATTCTGTATCAGCTGGTGTGGTCTGTTGAACAATATCCTGTGGTAAACCGACCGGTAGAACGGGTCGGAACGACAGTAGCGTAAGCGCCAGAATAGAGCCGGAGGCAAGCAACAGCGTTGTTACTATTCCGGGAGACAGACCGGCTCCTGACGAGCTAGCTGCTTTAATAATATTTAACAGGACAAAACGTTTCAAGTCGATAGTAGGATAACGGATGGGCGATACCTTTGTAGACTACTGGCATCTGGCCTTGTAGCAAATATAAATTTTTTAATAAAATAGAAACAAACCGACCTTACTGTGCGGCCCACCCGAATTCCTTTGACGCTTTCTCGCCTGCTTCTCTGCCTGACCAGTTTGTGCTGGGCAGTCGGTGCGTTTGGGCAGACTAAACCAGCGTCGACAACTACGGCGGGCAAAGTAACTCCGGGAACTGTCCGTCCGATTCAACCCAAAACTGTGCTGACGCCGGGCGTTGTTTCGCCCAATGTAGTACTTCCCCAGAGCCTGACTAGTCGGGTGGGTGATACCACTCGTGTTGCCGCCAAAGACAGTACCGGCGATGCCGCTTTTCAAACGACGGTCAAGTATCAGGCGAAAGACTCAACTATCTATCTGGCTGACGGGCAGACGGTCGAGCTGTTCGGTGATGCCAGCGTTATGTACGGCGACATATCGCTAAAAGCAGCATATATCCGGCTGAATTACATTACTAACGAAGTATATGCCCGTGGCCGGTATGATTCAACACTAAAGAAAAACACCGGCCAGCCTATCTTCCAGGATGGCGAAGGCAAATACGATACCAAAGAAATTCGCTATAATTTCAAGACTAAAAAGGGTAAGATTCAGGGGGTTATTACCCAGCAGGGCGAGGGAAACATTCGCGGTGTGTCAGTAAAGAAGGATGCCGAGGACAATCTTTACATCGGGAAAGCGATTTACACTACCTGTAATCTCGCGACGCCCCACTTTCATATCAATGCCAGTAAGCTAAAGGTCATTCACAACAAGCAGGTGGTGGCTGGGCCATTCAATCTGGTTATCAATCAGGTACCGCTTCCGCTTGGTCTGCCGTTTGGCTTCTTTCCGTTTCCCAAGCGAAAAGAAATCGGTGTGTCGGGGGTTCTCGTACCGCAGTATGGGGAAGAGCCGAATGGCCGTGGCTTTTACCTGCGCGATGGGGGCTATTACTGGGCCGTCAGCGAAAACCTCGGCCTGCAATTTAAAGGACAAATTTATTCACGGGGTAGCTGGGGTCTTGGTCTGTCGTCGGCATATAACAAGCGATACCGGTACAGCGGCTCATTCAACCTGGCCTTTAACCGTAACCGCTCCGGCGACCGGATCGACAGAACTCAGTCCCCCCGCAATGACTTTTCGATCAACTGGGCGCACTCGCCGGTGCCGCGCGGGCGGGGCAGCTTCTCGGCTAATGTGAACGCTAGTAGTAACTCGTATAACCAGTTCAATTCGTACACGGGGACGAACGCGTACATTTCCAACGTAGCCGCGTCGTCGGTGCAGTATAGCCGGACACTCGGACAATACGCCCGGTTTGGGGCCAACCTGCGCGTCAACCAGCAGTTCGGGCAGGTGAATCCGACGACGGGAACGCGGGAAAACGGGAAAACGGATATTTCATCGGACTTCAACTTCGGACTGAATCAGATTGCACCATTTGCACTCCGGGGCGGTACGGGTCGTTGGTATGAAAGCTTCCGCTTCGGCCTTGATGTCAGCGGGTCGATCTCCGTCAGCAACACCATCCGCCGTACGGTCGATACGACGGGACTGGGCTTCCCCGTTGTCACGACAAACAGCAGTGTAACGTACGTCAGTACAGTCGAGCGGGCGCTTGATAGCGCGGCACGGGCGCAGGCAATCCTGAACGGGCGGATTGTGACGGACCCAAACCTGATTGCCTTCAGTGCGCAAAATGCCCAGGCGATCTGGAACAATCGGGTGGTGCAGGCCCGCTACAGCATCCCCATCACGTTGCCCAATATAAAGCTCATGCGGTATATTAACGTGACGCCAGGATTCTCGCTACAGGGTGACATCTTTACGAGAAAGCTAAACTATACATATATACAGGCGCAGGATGCGGTGCGAATCGATACCGCCAGAGGATTCTTCCCGTCGTATAACTTTGCCACCAATGCCAGTGCCAACACGCGATTCTACGGAACATTCTTTATTCGGGGGAAACGAGTCGAAGCCATTCGACACACTGTAGCACCGTCAATTTCGTTCAGTTATATTCCTGATTTTACAAATAAAGTGTTTGGCTTGTTTCAGACGTTGCCTGACTCAGGTTCGCTAGCTGGTTTACCTGATTACCGACGCACGCTGTCTGTTTTCCGTGGCCTGGGTGGTAGTGCCGGTACGGGTAGTACGCAATCGGCCATTATCTCTTTCGGGATCGTCAACCAGCTAGAAATGAAGGTCAGGGCGCGGGGGGGCGATTCGACGGGGTCTGACTTCAAGAAGATTCCCATCTTCGATAACATAAGCATTAACGGCAGCTACAACCTGCTGGCACCCGATTACAAGCTATCGCCGATTGCAGTTAGCGCTAACACGCAGATTTTCAAAAACGTTAGCTTTAACCTGTCGTCAACCTTCGATCCGTACGCAACCCGGCCGTATGGTGGAACGGCCTATTATCAACTGTTGGCAGCAACAAGCGGTTTGACGGCATTACCACCCAACAGCTATTCCCAATACATACTGCAAGCCGCCGGTTACACAGGTCGCGAGTATGTGCGCGTACCGGAGGTGTATGCGCTACAGGCCGGGCAGGGGTTGATGCGACTGACGAGTATGCAGGCGTATATCAGTACCCGGTTTGCGCCAAAGCAGGCGAAGCAAAAGAAAGGTGTTGGCGGAAATGGCGTGCCGAACGTCAATGTCAACGATGCTACCGTACGGGCGATTAACCAGAACCCCGAGCTGTACGTCGACTTTAATATTCCCTGGACAGTAAACGTCAGCTATACCTTCGGCCTGACAAAACTGAATCCGGAAATTTCTCAGGTTATACAGGCCCTAACATTGACTGGCGACCTGAGTCTGACACCAAAATGGAAAGTAACGTTCAGCTCAGGTTACGACTTCCAGTACAAACGCCCGACGCTGACGACCATCGGTATCAACCGCGACCTGCACTGCTGGGAAATGGCCTTCAACTGGACACCGTTCTCGGGCAGTAACATTCGTACCGGTAACTATTCGTTCGATCTGCGCGCCCGTTCATCAATCCTACAGGAACTAAAGCTAAGCCGTCGCCGGAGCTTCTACGACAACGGTGGATTCTATCGGTAGGTGGTGTGGGTTTGGAGTTTAATGTATAACGTTTACGGTTGGCTAACGCAGCTATATTGCTGTGCTGACCAACCGTAAACATTATACACCAGACCTTAAACACGCGCAGCTTACTGCTCCCGGTTGACCGGCTCGTTCATGATCGTATGACCCATCTTGTCGCGCTTGGTCCGCAGGTACCGTTCGTTATATGGGTTCGCCGGAATTTCGATGGGAACGGTATCGATTATCTCCAGCCCGTAACCCATCAGCCCTGCCCGCTTCTTCGGGTTGTTGGAAATCAACCGCAGCTTGCGAATGCCCAGATCGCGCAGAATCTGTGCACCAATACCGTAATCGCGGGCATCCATGGGTAGACCCAGGTCGAGATTGGCTTCGACGGTATCCCGGCCCATTTCCTGTAGCTTATACGCTTTTAGCTTATTAAGTAGCCCGATGCCGCGCCCTTCCTGGAACATATAGACGACGACGCCTTTGCCTTCGGCCTCAACCAGCTGCATGGCCGCGTGGAGCTGACTACCACAGTCGCAGCGGCAGGAACCGAAAATGTCGCCTGTAACGCAGGACGAGTGAACGCGGACCAGCACCGGCTCATTGGGCTCCCAGGACCCCTTCACCAGGGCGAGATGCGTATCGCCGGTGTTGCTTTGCTTGTAGGCGATTAAGTCAAAATGCCCCCATTCCGTTGGCATGTCGACGCCGATCTCGCGCCGAATCAGCGTTTCTGTCCGAAGCCGATACTCGATCAGATCCTGAATACTGACGAGTTTCATGCCGAAGCGATCGGCCATAGCGCGTAGTTGGGGTAGCCGTGCCATCGTGCCATCTTCGTTCAGTACTTCGATCAATACGCCCACCGGGGCCAGCCCGGCCAGTCGGGCCAGGTCAACGGCGGCTTCGGTATGACCCGCCCGGCGAATAACTCCTTCATCGACGGCTCGTAACGGGAAAATGTGCCCCGGTCGACCAAGGTCGTCCGGCTTTGTATTCGGGTCGACAAGTGCCCGAATCGTTTTGGACCGATCAGATGCGGAGATACCCGTTGTGCAGCCATTGCCCAGCAGATCGACCGATACCGTAAATGGCGTCGTATGAACCGATGTGTTGCTGGTGACCATCATGTCCAGCCCCAGCTCATCGCAGCGGTCCTGCGTCAGTGGGGCGCACATCAGACCACGTGCCTCGCGGATCATGAAGTTGACCATTTCGGGCGTGATCATCTCGGCTGCACAGATCATGTCACCCTCGTTTTCACGGTCCTCGTCGTCAACGACAAGGACAATTTTACCCGCCCGAATGTCGGCAATGGCATCTTCAATCCGGTCGAGTTTTATCGTCGGGGAATTTGTATCGAAATCCGGCGCACCGGGGAAACTGGTACTATTCTTGTCCATGAGTTTGGTTGATGGGTACCCGCGTCGCTATTTTTGACGTTGGCGTAAAATTAGCCATGGCGGTGTGGCATCGTTACTGAATTATTCAGAAAACCGTTTTCCAGAAAGATACGTTTCGCCAGGCGCGAAAATGTCGGTCCGGCCGTTTTCTGAGTGATACTCAACCGCTTTATACAAAACTAAACGACTGGCTCAACTCTTTACCCGCTGTGCAAATTCTAGGAACGTGGCTGACTGAAAAGGGGGCAAAAATCGGGCAAACTGGCTTATTCACGGCGCTGCTGATAGCGACAACGACGATACTGGCAGTCGCGCAGAACGTGTGTATAAATCCGGTTGCGCAGGGGGGATTTACGCTGGAAAAGACACGAATTTGTATAGGTACACCGGTCAAGGTTACTGGTACTTCAGCTAACGTCAGTAATGTCGGTTATAATTATGACTATACTGGTAATGGGTTCCCTACTACTACACTGAACCAAACGACATACTCCTACACGCAACCTGGCTCGTATACGATAATTCAGGTGGGTAGTGGGGGCGGTTTATCGACAGGGACCATTGCTTGCCGACAAGTCGACGTACTGCCCGTCGGCGTTGTCAGAGCGACGGCAAGATCATGCGGTAATCGGGTCGTCACATTGTCGGCTACGCTGGACGATAGCAACAACAAATACGACGCTTACCAAATAAACTGGGGTGATGGCGTTGTGCAAAGCTATACTCTGGCGCAGCTTCAGGCCCGGCCTCAGCATACCTATACCGATACGCGCAACCGAACCGCAACAATTCAGGGTGTCTACAGCGCTCCTGCAAGTTGTGGTAGCACCCCATTTAGTATTTCCGTCACACCGCTGGCGACCGCTACAACCACTACGTCACCTGTTATTACGAGACTGACGACAGTCGACGATAATAATATCACGTTGAGTTACCAGGCATCGAATTCAAATACCACAATACAACTGCTTCAGCGCGACGGGTCTGGTACGTATGTTCCTACCAGTCAGACCGGGACATCGGCGGGTACATTTACTGTACAGGCAAATACGAAGCAGACTCAATGTTTTCAGCTGGCGAGTCAGGACGAGTGTGGTACCACCGGACCCACGTCGGAGCAGGTGTGCAGCCTGGCCCTAACGGTTACGGCTTCCAGCAAGAAAAACAATCTAAGTTGGGAGCCGTATCAGGGGACGACAACGTTTCGGTCGTACAGGATTTATCGGAATGGATCACCACTCACGTTGTTCACTAATAATTCATCGACATCGACGAGCGATGAAAGTGATATTCAGTGTGGCGTTCAATATTGCTATACGATTGAAGCAACCCTCAACAACGCAGCTATCGGCCCGACCATCGTAACATCCGCGCCAACCTGCGTGACGGGGGTCAATGCAGAAGCGCCTGCTAGTTTTACTAACGTACTGGTATCAATCGAAGATGATAAACCGCGACTCATTGCTACGCTGCCCACGTCGAGTGCGACGACGAGTTACACCATGATCGTCAGTCGGAGTACCGGCGGGGCTTTTCAGCAGATTGGCGCGTTGACAGGTAATTCATTTGTCGATGAAGCGTCCGATCCAAATGCCGGATCGTACTGCTATCAGGTCGCTTACCAAAATACGTGCGGGCAGGTGTCGGCACCTTCCCCTACGGTCTGTACGGTTTGGCTATCGTCAAAGGCTGCCGGTGGTATCGACTGGACACGTGATTCGCCGTTCTCGGCGGGTGAGGTAGATAACTACACCGTAGAGGTCATCAACCCCGACAACGGCACAAAACAGGAAATTCCCGTCGGTACCAACATCCGGTATGAGCCCGATCCAAACGATCCGGTAACGAGTGTGCAGCGGTATCGGATCATTGCTGTCTCGGCGCAGGGAGTCGTCAGCTACTCCAATTTTTACAAATTGGTGCGGCAGAGTCCGCTTTTCGTTCCCGATGCGTTCTCACCCAACGGTGATCAGGCCAACGACGTGTTTCTGGTGAAGGGAGCGACATCCGATCAGTTCCGTCTGACCATTTACAGCAGGTGGGGGCAAGTGGTCTTCAGTTCCACATCGATTTCACAGGGTTGGGACGGTACCATAAACGGACAACCTGCTATCGAAGGGCAGTATATGTATCGCATCGAGGTCGAAGACCCCGATGGTAATAAAACTGTTCGGACCGGGGCGGTGTTGTTACTGCGATAACGCAAAACGAACGCATGATGAATATGATGGACATGTTTGGGAAAATGAAGGAAGTTCAGTCCCGAATGAAGGATGCACAACAGAACCTGAGCGCCGTAACCGAAACCGGTGATGCTGGTGCGGGTATGGTGAAAGTGACGGTCAACGGTTTGAAAAACGTGCTTAGCATCGAAATCGACCCTGATCTGATCAAGTCGGGCGCGACCTCGGCCGAGGATCGTGAGATGTTGCAGGATTTAATCGTAGCCGCGACGAACAAGGCCATCGGTGCGGTGGAAACAAAAGCGCGTGAACACCTGCGTCAGGCTACCGAAGGATTGTTACCTAATATTCCCGGTCTGAACCTCGATGGGCTGATGTAAAGCCCGTTGGCTGGCGTATGCCGCTGGGTTCCGTATCTTCACGGCAGAAATCATACCTGCCAACCACCTGTTTGTGGATACCCTCGCAATTGTCGTTCTGAATTACAACGGTTTATCGTTCCTGCGTCGTTTTTTACCCGCGCTGGTCGCGCAGGCTGATGGCCATCCCGTGTACATCGCCGACAATGCGTCTACCGATGCATCGGTTTCGTGGGTAAAGCGTCAGTTTCCAACCGTTCGGGTCATTGAAATGGGGGCTAATGAAGGCTATGCAGGTGGTTATAACAACGCGCTGGAACGCGTACGAAGCGAGTACGGCGGGGCAACCTACTATGCACTGGTCAACTCCGACATCGAAGTAACTCCCTACTGGATCGACCCGATACTACGACTGTTGGATAGTGATCCGATGATGGCGGCTTGTCAGCCCAAGATTCGGGCGCAGCAGGAGCGGACCCTGTTTGAATATGCTGGTGCTGCCGGGGGCTACCTCGACTGGTTGGGCTATGCATTCTGCCGGGGGCGCGTGTTCGACGTGCTGGAACCGGATAGCGGGCAGTACGACGATAACCGCCCCGTGTTCTGGGCAACGGGTGCCTGCCTGTTTGTCCGGGCCAGCATTTTTCACGAAACTGGCGGCTTCGACCCGGCTTTTTTCGCGCATATGGAAGAGATCGACTGGTGCTGGCGCGTTCAGCGACTGGGATATTCCGTCTGGGCGTGCGGGCAGTCGGTTGTGTATCACGTTGGGGGCGGAACGCTACATAAGTCTAACCCCCACAAAACGCTACTGAATCACCGGAACAGCCTGTACATGCTGTACAAAAACTGGCCTGCCGATGGCTGGTTCCTGGGTAAAGTGTTTGCCCGACTAGTGTTCGATGGATTGTCGTCGGTACTATACCTGGTAGCGGGTCAGTGGGGTGATATTCTGGCGGTACTAAAAGCGCACGGGGCATTTTACGGTCACTTGCCTACCTTGATGAAGCAGCGTCGCGCACTGAAGAAAAGCGAGAAGAAGCCCGCAGAACTGTACGAACGAAGTCTGGTCTGGCAGTACTTTGGTAAGGGGCACCGCCGATTCAGTCAACTGGATCAATAGAATCGACTATAATTCCCAGATCGTGGGGTGCGCATGACGGCGGAGGTGCTTGTTCATCTCCAGCCAGAAGGCCATAATCAGGTATAGTACAACCGGCGAACCTAGTGTGAGAAAAGACGTATAGATAAAATACAGCCGTATGCTGCTGGCTGATATATTCATGCGCTCGCCCAAGATGGTACAAACGCCGAAAGCCTGTTTTTCAACAAAATACCGAAGCTTGTTCATAGTTGTCGATGTACTGGTGTAAGCGTATATACGTGGTCGGTATAGCGCAAAGCTAACCAGACCAAACCGTACAATGTTTGCCGTTTAGAAAGATTTTCCTACGCGTTTTCGGAAATCAGCCCAAAAAAGTATCGTTATCCTATTGACATTAGAACAAATCCATTTATTTCGTGTCTCTGTCATACCAGCGACTTCAGGGAAACCAGTGAGCCGCTGAAATCACAAAGTCCGTTCCGTGCCATTTAGGTGTTTCGTTGAAGTATGCTTAGGTGCCTGTTCCGTGTCCTTTGTTTCTTGCTAACCCTTTGTCCGTTTATTTAT
>JAKONH010000446.1 GCA_022702045.1 Spirosomataceae bacterium | reverse complement strand
GAAGGTATTCGGCCGGAGGTAGTGGGCAGTCAGGTAAGCTACAAAGTCAGAAAAGGCATTTTTCACAAAGCCTGTCTGTCGGCGGTGCAACTGGCTGGTTACGCCACACTGGCCGATTGTCTGAACGATTCGCCCGACAACCGGCAGCGTAAACTGACACAGGCACCCGCCCATTTTCTGCTGATCGATGAGATTAACCGGGCCAACATCGCCAGTGTATTCGGCGAACTGATCACTCTGCTTGAAGCCGACAAACGGCTGGGGGCTACGCATGAACTCTGGCTGACACTTCCCTACTCACAGGAACGTTTTGGCGTACCGGTAAACCTGTACATCGTCGGCACGATGAACACGACCGACCGATCGATTGCCCTGTTGGACATTGCGCTGCGTCGCCGGTTTTCGTTCCGCGAACTTCGCCCCGACCCGGCAATACTACCAGTTGTGGACAGTGTCGATCTGGGGCAACTGCTGCGCACACTCAACGAACGCATCGAATACCTGCTCGATCGCGATCATCAGCTTGGCCATGCGTACCTGCTCACTGTGTCGACGCATGCCGAGTTGTGCGACGTCTTCCGCGACCGCATCATTCCGTTGTTACAGGAATATTTTTTCAACGACTGGGCGCGAATACAGTTGGTACTAGGCGACAATCGAACGTGGGGCAAAGAACCCGATCAACGCTTGATCTGGGTTCGAAAAAAGTATACCATCACTGCCACCACCAACCTGTTCGGCGACATTCCCGACACGGTCGACGAGGTGACGAGTTACGAAATCAATCCGCATTTGCTGGCACATGAGTATGAACAGGTACCCCCTGCTGCTTTTGTCCGCATCTACCAAAAATCGGTGTAGTTTGACAGTGGTGTAGCCCAGCCGGACCTGGAACCGGGCCGCCGGCCACCGTGGCGCGGCTCCAGGTTCGGCTGGGCTACACATTACCAAAATACAACTATGAAAGCACTCGTTCTGACCGAATACAACCATTTTGAACTACAGAACCTTGATCAGCCGACACCCGGTCCAGACGAGGTTTTGGTGCGCGTACAGGCCGTGGGCATCTGCGGCTCCGACGTGCACGGCATGGACGGTAGCAGCGGACGCCGTATTCCGCCGATGGTGATGGGCCACGAAGCATCAGGCATCATCGCCGAAGTCGGCAGTGCAGTCCGTGACTGGTCCGTCGGTGATCGTGTCACCTTCGACTCTACCGTGTATGCGCTCGACGACTGGTATAGCCGCCGGGGACACTATAATCTCAGCGATGGCCGTGAGGTGGTGGGTGTATCGACGCCGGATTTTAAACGGCAGGGGGCATTTGCTGAGTTCGTAACCGTGCCGCAGCACATTCTGTACGCCATCCCCCAAAACGTCAGTTTTACACAGGCGGCTTTGGTCGAGCCGGTGGCGGTGGCGCTGCACGCGCTGAGTCTGACGTCCGTTCAGGTCAACGACTCGGCGGCAGTCGTCGGGGCGGGTATGATTGGCCTGTTTGTCATTCAGGCGCTGAAGCTAGCAGGCTGTGATCCCATCATCGCCATCGACCTCGACGATGATCGGTTGGCCTTGGCGCAATCGCTCGGCGCCACGCATGTCATCAACGCCAAATCGGCCGACGTACCCCAGCAGGTACAGGCGCTGACGCATGGGCGCGGAGCCGACGTTTCGTTTGAAGTGGTTGGCGCCGGACCAACAGTCAAAACGGCCATCAACTGCGTACGGAAAGGAGCAACAGTCACGCTGGTGGGAAATCTGGCGCCAACCGTCGAGCTACCCTTGCAGGCAGTTGTGACACGTCAATTGCGGTTACAAGGGTCGTGTGCTATCAATGGCGAATATGAAGCCGCCCTGGCCCTGATCTCGTCAGGCCGTATCAACGTCGAAGCAATCCTCAGCGCCGAAGTCCCGCTTGCTGAGGGCGCCGACTGGTTCAAACGGCTGTACGCCAAAGAGAAAGGGCTAATAAAAGTGGTACTGAAGCCCTGATATTTCATCTCTGTGCGTTAGTCCATGTAGAGACGCGATCTTTCGCGTCTCACCGCCGGATGGTTATCTCACCGGTGTTGCTGACGCATGCCGAGACGCGACGGATCGCGTCTCTACCCGATAACCCGCCACTTTGCGTATCTTGTAAAAAAGTATGAACGCTATCAATATTCAGAACCAACCTGATCGATACGTCATCAGTATTGACAAAAATTCCGCAAGTAGTGAATTCATGATCGACTTGCTTGAGCGGCTGCAGCTAGAGTAACTTGCTCAGAAGATCGACTTCGACGATTCCATTCTGGAGCCAGGCAAAGAAATCAATGCAAATTGGTGGCAACTGAACAAGCAGCGTTTTATTGGCGAATAATTGTGAGAAAGGTTATCATCGATCATAATAGTCTGTTCGCAGCTATTCACACGAAAACCTCACTGACCCGACGTCGGCTACTCGACAGTCCGTTTAGTTTCTACACCCCTACTTATCTGGTGACGGAGCTTTTCAAACATCGACAACGAATCGATGAAAAATAAAAAGCGGCAGAAGAAGACGTACTTAGCTACCTGAATCAGGTTATTCAGAAAATCCACTTCTTCAATGAGGAACTGATCAGCCTGGAAAATTTCTCTGAAGCTTATCACCTTTATAAAGACGTTGACGAAAACGATACAGCCTATATCGCGCTAACCCTTGAGCTGAATGGTGAACTATGGACGCGCGACGAAGTATTAAAGGCTGGATTACGCCAACGAGGTTTTGACCGATTCTTCGATGAACATTGATATGCCCGCTCCACTTCGCATCGCCATTATTGGTCCCGGTAAAGTTGCTCATTTGCATGCTAAAGGCGTGCTACAAACACCCGACACCAAACTCGTAGCTGTATATGGCAGAAATTCTGATAAGGCATCGGACTTTGCGCAGGTCTATGGCATCCCATATTATACCGACATCGCGGATATGGTCAGCCGGGAGCAGATCGATTTGTGTCTGGTCTGTACACCACACCCCGCCCATCGTGACCCGACAGTAGCAGCACTGAACGCTGGCGCACACGTACTGGTTGAGAAGCCGCTGGCATCATCGCTGGACGACTGCGACGCTATGATCGAAGCGGCCCAACGTAACGATCGGCGACTGGGTGTCATCAGTCAGCGTCGGTTTTACGCCCCCTGTCAGCGCATACGGCAGGCCATCGATGCCGGTGAATTGGGAAAACCCGCGCTGGGTGTCGTGCAGATGTACGGATGGCGCGACGAAGCCTATTACCAAAGCGATCCGTGGCGGGGTTCGTGGGCGGGTGAAGGCGGGGGCGTC
>JAKONH010000104.1 GCA_022702045.1 Spirosomataceae bacterium | reverse complement strand
AATGAATGGTACCGCTGGTCGAACGACCTGCGGAAGAACCCCGACATCGATATTCTGTTGGCTATCGACTCGACCAGTTTTCCCCTCGGTACCGGGCCTAAACCATACGAAATCTGGCACAGCGGCTACTATCCTGTGGTCTGGACGAACAGGCGTTACCGCATGCTGTACCTAAACATGGGTCACAACGACATCGACTACGAACACGGTACCAACAAAGCCTTATCGTCGACGTTTGGCAGTCCCGACCAAAACCAGTTCATCCTGAACGGGTTACTGTGGCTAGCCAAGTAGAGACGCGACCCCTCGCGTCTCATCTGCCGGATGGGGATGCTGACGCGTGCTGAGACGCGATGGGTCGTGTCTCTACGTGGGTTAATCCTGACTACTGTGGTCACTGATGATAAGCCATTGCCCCTTGATCTTGCGCCAGAGTAGCGTAAAATGACCGTTGGCGTTACCTACCTGTGGCCGGGTTAGGTGATACGCTCCGATAACATAGGCAAGATTCGGGGCCGGGAAGTCGATCTGAAGAATATCGAAGTTAAGTTTTCCCATGGCCGCCCGGCTGGGGTAACGTTTTTTATAATTGGCCAGCGTTGCCTGGTAACCGTAGGTAATGCCAGCCTTGCCCACAAATGTCAGTGAGTCCGACCGCCAGTAGCCGTTCATAAACCGCTCGACCCGACCCGCCGTCCAGTCGGCAGTCTGTTGTTTCAGGATCAGGAGAATGGCCCGCCGGTCTTTATCGGCGGTGGTTTCTTTCTGTTGCCCCAAGGCCGTTAGTGACAGAAAAACAAAAGTGAGAATGGAGAGATAGCGCATAAAATCTGGTTTTCGGTAAAACTACACTACGAGCTCATTCTGCGAAACTATCCGCCGGCTGTTTGCCGGGAACACTACTCGTTTCGCCCGCTTTTCTAGTAGATTCGGGCATTGTCACGGCGGTGTAGCCTGGACGTCCACGTCCGGGTGCCCATCAGGGCAACTATTGCAGGCGGCAGCTATGTTGGTCGCTATTGCGCCCACCCGGACGTGGACCCGCGCCGGCGGCCACGCGGTGGTCGCCACCGTAAACTGTAAACCGAAAAGCGTGCTGAAGGGAGCTTTGATTGTGGGCGTGTTCTGAAAGGCTTTCGCGCAATGTGAATCAAAGCGGAGTAAGCAGAGCTTTCTGCAACTGCTCCAGTGAACTACAACCGGGCAATTGAAACAACCTATCCATAAACCATATTTATTGGCTGATGCCCCTGCTGCCCTCCGCGATCTGCTCGATTGGAAGGTAATCGGCAAGGCTGTCGTAATCATTAATACACCATGAGACTTGCAAACAGAGTAGCGATTATTACCGGTGCGGCACGCGGCATCGGACGCGGAGCCGCCGAACGGTTCTGTCAGGAAGGAGCCACGGTTATTATCTGGGACGTTCTGCCCGAAGGAGAAACCACCGCCCGTGAACTGACCGCACAAGGCTACCGCTGCGACTTTATGACCGTCAGCACGACCGACGTGCCCAACATCGAAGCGGCTGCCCGCGAGGTCGTCGACCGATACGGGCGTATCGACATTTTGGTTAACAACGCCGGTATCACGCGCGACAAAACCTTACTCAAGATGTCATACGATGAGTGGCAGCAGGTAATCGACGTCAACCTGACCGGTGTGTTCAACTGCACGAAGGTCGTTGTGCCCTACATGGTTGAGCAGCAGTATGGGCGGATTATCTGCACCTCCTCGATCAATGGTGTTCACGGCGCTTTTGGCCAGACGAATTATGCCGCGGCTAAAGCAGGTATCATCGGCATGGTCCGTTCGTGGGCTAAAGAACTGGGGCCCAAAGGTATTACGGCTAATGCTGTTGCGCCCGGCTTCATCCAGACGGCTATGACCGATGCCATGCCGGACGACGTTAAGGCCAAAGCTGTCGCAGCCATTCCCGTTCGTCGTATCGGTCAACCCGCTGATATTGCCAACGCGTATTTGTTTCTGGCGTCCGAAGAATCGTCCTTTGTCAATGGCCACGTGTTGGCGGTCAACGGCGGGCAGGCCATATAGTGGTATCGGGTTTACGGTTTTCGGTATACCGTCGCTGATGTTGAAGCGCTGTTGTAGAACATCTGACTAACTATAGCGCTATTTTTGCGAACAGAATCAACCCACTTGTGGCTGAGCTCTGAAAACTGGCCACCGTAAACTGTAACCGACCCATGAGCCGCATTCGCAAGTTTTACCGGGAGTACAAGCCGTACATCTTTTCGGATGGCTGGTACTACGTGTTTATCCTGATTTTTATTCTGTTGCTCTTTATTTTCTTCAGCTGAATGGCTGCATTACCGGCCGTTCTGGCCATCATCAATCCGCTATCCGGCACGGCGTCGGCGGGGGCCAAGGCGCGGCTGAGTGAGTACATCGCCCGGCAGGCCGAAGCGAGTAGCTATACCCCCGAGCTAGTCGTCACCGAAGGACCCGGTCATGCGACCGAACTGGCTGCACAGGCAGTCAGTCGGGGTATCACCCGTGTGCTCGCTGTCGGGGGCGACGGTACCATCAACGAAACGGCCCGCGCCCTGCGGCAATCGAACACGGCCCTCGGTATTGTCCCGCTTGGGTCGGGCAACGGACTGGCGCGCCATCTGGGTGTGCCACTCAATCCGCAGCAGGCGGTGCGGTCGGCGCTGGCGGGCCGGCCTGTCGTGATCGACAGCGCGATGATCAATGCGCACCCGTTTTTCTGTACGGCTGGCTTTGGTTTCGAAGCTTACGTGGCGCACGCCTTCGCCAGACAACCCGTTCGGGGCTTGCCGACGTATGTGCGTACGTCGGCAAATGCGTTCATGCGCTACAAACCGGAGTTGTATGTGGTGAATGGGGTCGAAAAAACGTTGTTCTCACTGACATTCGCCAACGCCGGGCAGTTTGGCAACAATGCCTGGATGGCACCCACGGCCAACATTGCCGACGGGCGGCTTGAGCAGTGCGAGTTGCGCCCCTTTCCGCTGCAGGCCGGGGGGATGCTGGCGTGGCGGCTGTTCAACAAAAGCATCAATCAATCGCCTTACTGGCAGGGAACGGGCGTCACCCACGCTACCGTGCAGGCTGACCATCCGTTGCTGATCCATGCCGATGGCGAACCACTGACCCTCGCCGACGGGAAAGCCGATATCCGAATCCTGCCGGGTAGTCTGCTGGTGCTCTTGTGAAGTATATCTAGTGACTTATATCTTTATAGGCAAACAGACAATTTTCTGGTTTGCCTATGAGAAAAATATACCGACGAGAAATAAAGTCAGGCTGGTTGCGCGTATGGCTGCTGTTCATCAGCGTAACAGTTGCCAATGCCCAGACTACACAGACTCCAACAATTCAGTGGCAGCGGCTGCTGGGTTCATCTCGTGGCCTGTATCCCAAGCAGGCTATACGGGCAAATAATGGCGGGTACGCTGTTGTATACAGTAGTGTATTGCGTTTGTCTGAGTCTGGAGGCACATTGTGGGAGTTGAAAATTCCAGATTCGCCAGATTTTCCTGGTTACCCCAATACACCCACGTTTATTGCCGCTGTTCCCGATGGGGGCTTTGGGGTACTGACATACAACCAGTTTAAATGGTCGCTTGCCCGGCTAAACAGTGATGGTACGGTGCGCTGGATCAAGTCGTTTGCCGATAACACAAGCAGTTCAAGTTCGTCATCCCGTCAATTTACTGGGCTGATATACATGACCGATGGCGGTTTTCTGGCTATTGCCGATATAAGCTATTCACGAATGGGGTCGTCGGCAGAGTTGTACAAGTTCGACAATACTGGTGTAAATACGATAAAGACCGTTATCGGTTTTCCTGGCGGAAACAATCCTCGACCTACCTCAAGCGCAAAGCGAATTATACAGACAACCGATGACAATTATCTGCTCGTCGGTGCCGCTAGCGGAACTTCGTCTCCCCCAACCGATTGGGTCGCTAAACTAGACCCGCAACTGACTGTGATCTGGCAAAAAAAATTAGCCGGTCGCGGATTGGAGGATGTTATCATCAGCCCCTACGATAACAGTGCTTTCATCGCCGTCGGCTCCGTTACGGGAACAGACACTCGCAGCCTGACAATAAGCGCTAACGGAGACATTACCGATAGCAGTAAGATTGCCAACCGCGCTAGCTTCACCTCATCATTTCTGATTGCCGGTACTAATCCGAACAGTCATACCATTGTCGATGTCGTCAACGAGCGGCAGGGTGACATTCGGTTGCAGACAGTTATGGGGAAGACGCTGAGCTATCAGCAAAAGCTGGGTGGTTCCGGTGCTGAAACGATTACAGGGGCCGTGTCGGGAGCCGACGGGGGCTTTCTGATGATTGGCACGACCACGTCGACCGATGGCGACATACAGGGGAAAACGAATACGGATGCTGAAGTATGGCTTGTCAAGGTTGGTCCGGTAGCGAACACGGTTTATTCGGTCAAATCCGGAGACTGGAACGACCCAGTGGTTTGGTCCTGCAACTGCGTACCGGCGGCCTGGCAGAATGTAACGATCAACAACATGCATACGGTCCGTCTTGACGCTACGATGCCTGCTGCCGCCTGTCTGAATCTGGAAATTATCGGCACGTTTTCGATGCAGGGTAGTTCGATCAGTATAAATGGGGCGTCAATTACGCTTGACGATACCAACATTGTAACAAACTGACGGCTATCGTCGCTCCCTATCTTACCTAAGCGTTTTTACGCGGTGCACTTTTAGTGATGCGCCCTTTTCCTGAGTAACAGGCGCTTCGGACTGCCGAATGATAAAGCAGATTAAAAAAGTAGTCCTATATGTTAATTTGGCTATAAGATTGATGCGATCCCAGCGTGCGGTTGTCGGTAACGCTCACGGTTGGTTAGTAAGGATTGAGCTATTTTTGAGATGGAGCTAGATGCGAAGCAACTGCGATTACTCAGAATGATGTATGAGATTGATAATCACGCCATCATTCTGCTGCATCGGCAGGGGTACATAGAAACGTGGAATAAAGGCGCTGAGAAGATTAAAGGCTATCAGGCCGGGGAGATTATTAACCAAAACTTTAGAATTTTCTATACAGAGGCTGATCGGCAGGCTGGGTTGCCGTCTCAACTCCTGGCCGAAGCCGCTACCGCTGGTAAAGTGTATCACGAAGGCTGGCGGCTTCGAAAAGACGGAAGCCGCTTCTGGGGGGCCGTCACGATCGTTGCTTCCTACGACGAGTCGGGGGTATTGATCGGGTTCGCTAAAATCACCCGTGACCTGACCGAGCGAATTGAAGCCGAAACAACCATTAAGCTGCACGCACAAAACCTGGAAAGCCAGAATAAGGAACTCGAACAGTTTGTCTACATCGCGTCCCACGATTTACAGGAACCGCTGCTGAACGTAAGTAATTTCGCCGAACTGCTGCAACTCGAATATGGCGACAAACTTGATGAAACCGCCGAAATGTACTTGGGCGTAATTAACCATTGTACGCATCGGATGCGCTATCTGATCAAGGACTTGCTGGATTACTCCCGCATTGGACGAAGGAAAGCATTAGTGCCGGTCGATTGTCAGCAGCTTATCGATATGGTGAAAGAAGACCTCTCGACGCAGTTGAGACAGACGGGCGCTGTGATTCAGTGCAGTGCTATGCCGACGGTCAATGGATATGCCATCGAACTGCGTCAGCTGCTGAAGAACCTAATCAGTAATGCCATCAAGTTTACGGAAGCCGACCGAAAACCGGTCGTTACCATATCCGTTAGTCTTCGCGATCGTTACTGGCAGTTTACCGTCGCCGATAACGGTATCGGTATTGATCCGTCGCACAGCGAGAAGATTTTCAAGATATTTCAGCGGTTGAACGACCGGGATGCGTACGAAGGCAACGGAATCGGGTTGGCGCATTGCAAAAAGATTGTAGAATTGCACGGTGGTGAGTTATGGGTAGAGTCGATGCCAGGGCAGGGCAGTAGGTTTATGTTCACGATTTCTGTATACACACTATGAGAACGCATGGTGATCTGCATAGTATTCTGTTGATTGATGACGACAAGTTTACCAACCTGATTCACACGAAAGTGGTCGAACGGGCCGGGTTGGGGGTCTCTGTAAAAGCGATCAACAATGTCGCCGACGCAATTGCCTATTTGTCGGAGGACAAGCCAACGACCGAACAGCCTGGAATTATCTTTCTGGATATCAATATGCCCGGCCTGACTGGCTGGGATTTTATGAATCTATATAATCAACTGGATGATCAGTATAAGGCCAATGCCGTTGTGGTTATGCTGACGACCTCACTCAATCCTGACGATTACCAGCGAGCGCAACAGAATGGCCACATAGTCGATTTTTTGCAAAAGCCACTCCGGGTCGAGTCGCTGCTCGCCGTCGCCAATCGATATTTTAAGAAAGAGGAGTAGGTCTGGGAATAAGCCTTGTGACTGAATAAGGCCGATAAAATCAACCACGCGACAGTATCGATTATACTGGGGCGGGGTTGATGGCTGTTTGAAGCCGAATAGGAGATCGGCAATTCGTTGGCAGAAATCCGCTGATAAGCCCGATATTTGCCCCGCCAACACTATCCCGACGGCAGGCAGTTGCCCGGCGTCTTTCGCATGATGTCCCAGAAAAAAGTAGTTCTTGCCTTTAGCGGAGGTCTCGATACCTCCTTCTGCGTAAAATATTTGTCTGAAGACCGGGATATGGAGGTACACTCCGTATTGGTCGACACGGGCGGTTTCTCGGATGACGAGCTGAAAGCCATCGAAGAGCGCGCTTATTCGCTGGGTGTGACCTCGCACAAGACCATCCAGAAAACCGACGATTATTACCAGCAATGCCTGAAGTTTCTGGTATTCGGTAATGTGCTGAAAAACAACACCTACCCGCTGAGTGTCAGCGCGGAACGGATTTTTCAGGCCATTGCTGCGGCTGAATACGCCCGCGAAATCGGTGCGTCGGCCATTGCGCATGGCAGTACCGGAGCCGGCAACGATCAGGTGCGTTTCGATATGGCGTTCCGAATCATTGCGCCTGACGCCGAAGTGATCACGCCCATCCGCGACCTGCGGCTGTCGCGTGAAGCCGAAATCGAGTACCTTAAGTCGAAAGGTGTCGATCAGGAATGGCACAAA
>JAKONH010000062.1 GCA_022702045.1 Spirosomataceae bacterium | reverse complement strand
CAGGTTACACAAATGCTCGACTATTAGTATTTCTGCTCCCAGCAGCGTCGAATGAACGGGGCGCTGCTTCCCAGTAGTATTGTCAATATTATGCGAATCGATACCCACTAACACCGCTCCCGCATCTCGCAAATACGCAGCAGCGTCGGCCGTTAGATACGGGTGGTTTTCGTAGTATTTATCCGTATTCCAGTGAGCATCCCACCCCGTATGAATTAGCACGGCGCGGTTTTTAACTTCGTACTTTTTTAGGTGTCGTTCCGTAATGTCAAGCGTATCTGTGTACGGAATTCGAATGACAACGCCTTCCAATTCAGCGAAACGTTCCAGACCAATCTCCGACAGATCCTTACCGTTTTCGTACCGGTGAAATGGCGAGTCGATATACGTCCCCGTATTAGTAACCATTTCGATTTTGCCAATCTGAAACTCGGTTCCCGCTTCGTAAAACTGCTTCGAGTTTTCCCGGCTCAGGTAATCACAAATAATGGGTGCCGGTAACCCTTTGTAGGTGATGAGTCCGTTTTCGATCGTATGACTCAAATCGATTAGCAAAGTAGCTTCGCATTTAACATTGGTGGGTGTCATGCTCCGTATCTCGGTGGGTAATTTTCTGTTTGCCAGCTTCGTTCCGCAAACCAGCGACAATCGCTAATGGACTGTAACTCATTCAGCCTATCGCTGCGTCACTATTTAAACGCTTTGGCTTCGCGGACGGTCATTTTATATTCGGCCGTGTCGAGCGCTTTCTTGTAGTAGCTTTTGGCTAGTGCACGGTTGTTGGCGCGGGCGGCAATACGGGCCAGGCCGATGTAGGCAAACGCCCGGTACTCTTTCGTATACGCTTCGTTGGTCGGCAGTTTCAGCGCAGCTTCGTAAAAGTCAGTAGCGGCTTTGTCGTTCCTGTCGGCCTGCTCGGCGAGCATGCCCGAAAACGTCTGATAGGCTACCGGCACCAGTTTGTTGGAAAACTGCCGCAGTTGCTGCACCGCCGGGCGGGCATCAGCATACCGCCCCGACAGCAGGAGCGACTCCGCCTGAATCATGGCGAACAGCGGATTCTTTGGGTATTTTTCAATCAGATATGAAGTGTAGACAGTAGCTTTCACCGGGTTCGACTCGTGCTTGAGCAGGATATGGGCCAGGTAATAATTGGCAACGGGCCGCATAAACACCGCCTTACGGGTAGCAATGTCCATCTGTTTCAGGCCGAGATTGATATCTCCGTCAGCGAAGAAGAACATGAACGGCCGCACAATCGGGTGGTCGATCGGGTAGCGTTCGACGTAGTAGTTATACAAACCCGTCGTAAAATAAAAGTCGGGGTTTCGATCCAGTAGTTTAGCCCCATCGCGCAGGTAGTTGTACGCCTTTTTAGACTCACCTACCGCCTTCAGCGATTCACCCTGATTGTGGTACAGCGACGCCATATAACTGTAGGCACTCAGCATAAAAAATACGCCTTCCGGGTCGTTCTCATTTTTGGCGAGCATCTGTTTAGCCAGCGTCATACCCTGATTTACGGCCTGCCCGAACTGGCCAACAGCGTCTTTGTTTTCAGCCAGGGGAAGGTGCTGAATGTCGAGCTGTGTAGCGCGGAGCATCGACGCGACCGGGTGCTGTGGATAGCGGGTCTGGAGCTGCCGGATCAGCCCGTCGGCCTGTGCAAACTCCATGTTGTAAATGTGATCGAGGGCTTTCTGCACGGTCTGCTGGGCAGCGGGATCGTTCATGACCTGCGCCCGGGCAGGGATCAGCAGACAAACCGGACTAAGAAGGAATAGAAGGTGCGACAGTCGATACAAGGTGGTCGGTGATGGTTACGTTGGTTCTGTACGACCGGAATCGTACTTTTGTTTACTGCGTATAGCTAACGACGGCCCTACACAAAAGTTTCACAATGATTCACTACGAACAGTTCGTTCTTGACAATGGCCTGACGGTTTTCGTCCACGAAGACGATTCGACCCCTATGGCTGCGGTCAATATTTTATATAACGTTGGCTCACGCGACGAAGACCCGGCCCGCACCGGGTTTGCCCATCTGTTTGAGCACCTGATGTTCGGTGGGTCACAGCACATTCCCAGTTACGACGAGCCACTGCAAAAGGTGGGAGGTGAAAATAATGCCTTTACCAGCCCCGACATCACCAACTATTACATCACCCTGCCTGCGGCTAACCTGGAAACGGCGTTCTGGCTCGAATCAGACCGGATGATGAGTTTATCGTTCGATCCGCAGGTGCTCGACGTGCAGCAGAAGGTCGTCATCGAAGAGTTCAAGCAACGGTATCTGAATCAGCCCTACGGCGACGTCTGGCTCAAGCTTCGCCCCCTGGCGTATAGAAACCACCCCTACCGCTGGGCTACGATCGGCAAGGACATCAGCCACATCGAACACGCAACGCTCGACGACGTGCGTGCCTTCTTTTTCAAGTACTACCTACCCAACAATGCCAACCTGGTCGTAGCGGGCAACGTGACTGTCGAGCAGGTGAAACAGTTGTGCGAAAAGTGGTTTGCGCCCATTCCGGCGGGGCCCGCCTATGTTCGGCAGTTGCCTGCTGAAGTAAAGCAAACCGAAGCGCGGCACGAGGAAGTCAACGCTAAAGTTCCGCTCGACGCGCTGTACAAAGTCTGGCATATGCCGGGCCGGTTCCAGCCGGACTACCACACTGCTGACCTGCTCAGCGATATGCTGGGCCGGGGCAAATCGTCGCGACTGTACCAGCGGCTACTGCGCGACAACCCATTATTCAGCAATATCGGTGCGTACAGTACGGCGTCGCTCGACCCCGGTTTGCTCATCGTGCAGGGTACGCTCAACGAGGGCATATCGCTCGAAGAAGCCGACGCTGCCGTTACGGCCATCATCCAGGAATTCATCGATCAGACAGTAAGCGACGACGAACTAAGTAAAGTAAAAAATCAGGCCGAAGCCACGCTGGCCTTCTCGGAAGTCGAGTTGCTGAACCGGGCTATGAATCTGGCGTATGCGGCCAATGCGGGCGATCCCGAACTGGTCAATAAGGAAGCTGCGCTGATTCAGGCGATCACTGCTGAGGATGTACAAAACACGGCCCGACAGGTGCTTCGCCCCGACAACTGCTCGACGCTCTTCTACCGCCGAAGCGACGAAGTAGCTGCGTAAACACCCCACTCGCATTACCAGTATCGCCCTTTATCGAGACGTACTAGTCCCCGCATCTGGTCGGTTTTCACAAACACCGACCAGATGTTTGAAATCAGCCAACAGCGACGACAAAAACTGGTTATTTGGCAAGTAGATCTGGTAACTCTAGTCGTCGCTGCTTCCACTGCCTTGCCAGCTTACACTCGAGTATACTCCTGACTGGATGTCGATACGGCTCTAGCGTGTCAGTAGCGTACACTGTGTGTGAGACCACGAAGCCAACTGGCAGGCAAGCGCATGTACACGTCGCTGAGTCGTTTATCGACAACGCTATAGAGCCCGGCAGGTAGAACAGTGCTTACGGATACGGGTTGTGAGTTTTCTCTCTATAGCGGGCGATAAGATGGCTGATCGGCACAGTCGGTTTACATTCAGACGAATGAGACTGCTCTATGCCTGTTTGATTCTGTTGGGCTACAGCGCACATCCGCTCCACGCCCAGTCCATGCAACGTCAGCCCCATACGACCCGCGGGCAGCAGGCCCCGCCCCGTTCGGCTGACAATCAATCGTATCCAACTCCTCAGTTTGCGGCCCAGCCGACCGATCGACTCGTCGGGAATCACGACCTTGAACCGTTCAACGAGGCAACCACAGACGGGCCTGACCTCGCGATCACAATGCTGTATCCCTGGTGGCAGCGCTGGTGGGCCTTGTTGAGTTACGCCTTACTTATTGCCGGGCTGAGCTGGGCCTACGTACGGCATCGCATGCTGCAACTGGATGAAACACAGGCGCAACGTCAACAGCAGTTGGAAGCCGATCAGCTGCGCCAGATCGGCGAACTAAAAAGTCATTTCTTCGCGAATATCACCCACGATTTCCGCACGCCGTTGTCGTTGATTCTGTCGCCCGTCGGTACGCTAATTAATGAATTGGGGCATACGCCATACAACGCTCGTCTTCAGCTTATCGATCGAAGCGCCCGACAGCTATTGGGTCTGATCAACCAACTGATGGATCTGGCCCGACTCGATGCGAACGTACTGTCGCTGACGCTACTGCGGGGGCGACCGGACGAGGTGGTGGGCGATGTGATCGAGACGTTCAAGGAGCAGGCTGAACAGGACACTATTCGTCTGACGTATCAGCCTGAACTAACAGACGCCTACTGGTTCGACAGCGAAAAGCTGGAACGCATTGTCAGTAACCTGCTGGCCAACGCGCTCAAGTTTACCACCTCCACACCACTAAAGCAGGGGCAGGTTACTGTACGCCTACAAAGCCGGGCCAGTTCACTGCCATCGGGCATTCAACTAAGCGTTACCGACAACGGCTTCGGTATTTCGCCCGACCATATACCTCATTTGTTCCACCGCTTTTACCACGCCGATTCGGCAGCCAGTAAAGCAGAAACGGGTATCGGGCTAGCGCTGACAAAAGAACTGATCGACCTATACGGCGGTGCAATTCGCGTAGAAAGTCAGGTAGGAAGTGGCACGACCGTCTGGGTTGACCTCCCACTACAACCGGCCATAGACGTTCAGGTCGATACCGACGTTGCCACAGCACCCCTGGTACCCGATACGCAGGATGAAGCGCTGCCCGACGCCCGGCTGTTGCTGGTGGAAGACAACGACGACATGGCCGAGTTTATCATGCAAAGTCTGCCAGATGCCTACGATGTGTACCGGGCCGTCGATGGCCTGGAAGGGCTGGAACAAGCCCGGCAACTACTGCCCGAGCTAATCATCAGCGATGTGATGATGCCCCGAATGGACGGCTTCGCGCTGTGCGATCAGCTCAAATCAGATTCACTGACAAATCATATTCCGATCTTACTACTGACGGCAAAGACGACACTAAATAACCGCATGCAGGGACTGAGCGCCGGTGCTGACGATTACTTGGGCAAGCCGTTTCACGTACCAGAATTACTTGCCCGAATCAATAACCTGCTGACAACTCAACGCCGACTGAGCGAGCGCCTTCGCGCAGATCTGGCTTCGTCCGAATCGGTTCCTCCCCCGCTCCATCCGTTTCTGCAGCAACTGTATGCGGTGTTGGATCAGCAATTAGACAAGACAGATTTCGGCGTCGACGAACTGGCGGATGCCGTTCACCTGAGCCGGATGCAGTTGCACCGAAAACTCAAGACGCTGACCAACATGTCGACTACGGAATTTATTCGCTCGTATCGACTGAAACAGGCAATGGCACTATTGACAGGCGGTCTTTCCGTCACGCAGACAGCCTACGCCGTGGGCTTTGCCAACCCGACTTACTTTAGTCAGCGCTTCCGCGAACAGTTCGGAAATCCCCCCTCCAGCTACGTACCAGCCGTGCAGCGATAGGCTCGTGAAGGGTTTTTCAGCGATTTACGCCCCCATGTTACAATAGTTAACGAATGTGTTACAATCGTTAAGGCACACCCGATAGCAGCCAAATAGTTTTGTACACGATATGTCACTACGCTCTACTAGCGCGTGCCTGTCTACTACTTATTCACACTATACACGTAGCGTCAACAGACTGGTTCTCTACCACCAAATCAGTAGCACCGGACGCTTTCCACCAGGCGCAGTACTCTCTGTATTACACAAATCGATCCGTTTGACTAGCTGTGTTTACGTCTATGCATACACTCGTAGACAAAAAAGCCCTGTTCATACGCAATATACACTACGTCTGTAAAGCAGGAGTAACCACTTTCTAACCACCGCCCCATCTTTACGTAACCCTCGTTAACTCAACTCTACCAATCCATCTCATTATGAACACGCTCGGCATCCGCCCGGAGGTAAGACCGTTGTCCGTTTCCGGTTGTGCACCTTTTTTGCGCGTTAACGATGCTCGCGCCGGCTGGCAAAACAAACCGGTCAGCGAACTGATCATGATCAAAGGCGTACGCGGCTACAGCTGGCTCTACTGGAGCGACGGTAGCAAGCAGATCATGGCGTATACGATCAAGCACTACGCCGATCAATTGTCCGAAGACGATTTTGTACGGGTGCACCAGAACTATGTCATCAACCAGAAGTTCGTCCGCAAAACACAGCTGACGCACCGGGGGCCTATGCTACGACTGGCCTGCGGCACCGAAATTATTGTGTCCCGACGCCGGTGGACAATGGTAAAAAAGAAGTTCCTGAACCTTTTTAGCCAAGCTGAGTAGTCAACCTGCTCGCATCATCCGATCCTGGTTTTGCCTATGCCTCCTGCTGCCCGCCTGACCGATATGCACACCTGCCCGATGTCTACCGGCCCCGTTCCGCACGTGGGTGGTCCAATCGTTGGGCCGGGCTCGCCACAGGTACTGATTGGTAATCTGCCAGCAGCCCGCGTGGGCGACTCACTGGTCTGCGTTGGTCCCCCCGATTCCATTATCAAAGGGTCGGCCACAGTGCTGATTGGCGGGGCACCAGCCGCCCGAATGGGTGATTCCACCGCGCACGGTGGCGTCATCGTGCTGGGTTTTCCGACGGTAATGATCGGCGGTTGATTATCTTTATACGCTGACAAATTCCGCCCGGCATTTTTACGAATGGTCGCGATTACGCCTTTTCTGATTACTTATATTCTGGTCCTGCTGGTCGTGGTCAGTCTGTTTATTGCGACCATCTGGCTCAACCAGAAACACGCCCTGATGAGTACGAAACGGCTGCTGCTGACGGTGTTCATCGGGGCGTTGATCCTGGCGTTACCCGGCGGCTTCGGCCTGATCGGTCTGCAGTTCATTCCGGTGTATTACATCGTCGTTCAGGGAATCGGGCTGCTGCTTGGTATCCTGTTTCTGAATCGAATGCTGGTCGATATGGGGCCGTCGTTTACGATCAAACCAGTAGTTGTGCTACTGCTTACCGGGAGCGTACTTGGGTTTGGCGTCCTGCTCTTTACGCCCCTGTTCAACTACCTGAGCAGCCTGCAGTACGGCAGTATTCAGTATGATCTCTGGGCCGCAACCAGTTTGCTGCCGTTCGGCCTGCCCATGCTATTTGCCTACACATTCAACGCACTGACGAAAATCCCCAACGAGATTTATAAACTCTGGTACTATCCCCGGCATGCCGAAGAGATCAATCTGGAGGGCGTCGATTATTACCGGCTTATGCTGCTGGAGGTGCAGGTGCATAAACATCCTGGCCGGAAAGAGCCGCCGATAAACGTGAAAGCCCGTACGGCAGGCGATGTTCCATTCGGCATGTGGTTTCAGAAGTTTATCGACGACTACAACTACAAGTTTCCGAATGACCCGATTCAGGTTTTTGACGATACCGCACACGAGTACGGCTGGCTTTTTTATAGCATCAAACCGTCGCTGTTTCGGCTGCGTTCGTACATCGACGTTGAACAGACCATCGCCCAGAACAACCTGCAGGAAAACTACCTGATCGTTGCCAAGCGGGTCG
>JAKONH010000047.1 GCA_022702045.1 Spirosomataceae bacterium | reverse complement strand
TCGGCTACGTGGCGAAGTTGCTGAATCGAATCTACGAAGACCACGCCCCCAAATACACGTATTTCGGGCGGTACCGCGAGCGTAATCCGTATGCGCGGGCAGCCGAACAGATCAACCGGTTGTACATGCCCGGCGATACCGTATTGTATCCATCACCCCGCAACGCCCCCCGCGACGAGGTGGAGAAAACCTATTCGAATTACTCTGTTGCCGATGCGCAGCTTACCAACCTATACCTGCCCCACAAGGCCACGTACATACAACGGATGGACACAACGCAGACCGACCGTATTCTGCTGAAGCGAGGTAACACCAATCGGCTCATCACCATATTTGATTTTGAGGGGGCTACCTATCGGTACTGACCAATGAATGGCTGTTGCCCGGCCGTTTCAGTACCAATCGGGCCACAGCCTTACGCTTTCTTTTTCGCGGGTTGTAGCAACATAGGTTTAAGACGCTGATCGGTACAGTCAATCAGTTCCGCGATTCGTTTCTGCCGCGTTTCACTACGCTTTGCCGCCGAAATCCAGATCAGAATTGCTCGCTTGTCTGAACGGCACAAGCTTGTGAAAAAATCACGGGCAACGGGTCGCTTAGCGAGTTCGGACGCCAGGTCGGGCGGAATGATCTGTGCTTCGGCTTTATCCAGAAGCTCCCAGGAACCGTTTTCTTTGGCTCGTTCAATGCTGGCGATGCCAGCTGGCCTCATCAGGCCGGCATCAGCCAGCCGCCCAAGACGTTCTTTGTTGACTTTCGACCAGCCACTTTTGGATTTGCGCGGACAAAAAAACTGCATGAATGTATCGGCATCGACAGGTTTGGCGGTACTGTCGATCCAGCCAAAACACAGGGCTTCCTCTACCGCTTCGTCATACGTTATGCCCGGCAAGCCAGACTTCTTCTTCGGATAAAGCAACCAGACAGACGACTGCTTGTCGTGGTGTTCCGCCAGCCAGTCGCGCCATTGCTGGCGATTTGGCGGGAAGAACGTGTTGATTTCCTGCTTCATACTAGCAATATAGTGAACTCATAAAAGCGCATCGGTAGGTGATACCCTACCGATGCGCGCTCATTTACCGCATAGCGACCAGTATAAGACAAGTCAGCGTAATACCCACAAGGTGATAGGCGCTTGTGATAGCACTGTACAAGAATGGACGGGGAATGTTGGGATTGATGGCAATGTTCGTCGTGTTTGCCACTAAAAAGCCGAGGCCAACGAGTAAGGCAAACAGCATGGCGTTGCCACAGGAATCGATACCCAACGCATGCATCAGCACGGCACTGGCAACGACTACGATTAGTACGCATACCGCCGGTCCGACAACATACAACGACGACTGATTCTGAAGTACCTCGTTGGCCTTACCCAGCGACACTTTATAAAGCTGCGGAAAGAGCCGCATGTACCATAACGCCCCCAGCATAAAATACACGATAAACGCGACCAGAACGCTTAGCCAGTTGATAGAACCCAGTACATTGAACATAGCTTGACGGTTTGCGTGAACTTGCTTGTCGATTGACAAAACAAAGGTCGACTCACTCAGTGACAGCCCTATGTCATACCCTGTTGAGGATTGCAAAAAAAAGCGTGTGCCCGCCGGGCCTGTACGCAGATTTCCTGCCGTAACGCAGCCGGCTCAAGAATTGTGACAGCACCAGCATACGGCAGCAGCCAGGCGGCAATGTACGCCAGCGAGCCAATAAAAAACGTCATGTCAAGGCTACCGTCAGCCTGCACCTGTTCGTGCGCCCAGCCATACTGGTGCTTTGTATCGTGCAGCCGTTGCGCAAACTCCCGTTGCACTGCCGTCGCCTGAAAGCGGATAACTACCTTTTCGCGTCCCAGCCTGTTAGCCGTATCGGCCCAGTACTGCTGCAATGTCTCGGCTCGGCTGGCAAATACTTCCTGCCGAATGACCAACTGTCGTATCCGGTCGAGTCGAAAGTTGCGGAACGCCTGCCGCAGCCGACAAAACGCAACCACATGCCATTGCTGACTCAGGTACAGCCCAATCGGTTCAATGTCGCGCTCAGTAAATTCATCGACATCGGCTGCGCTGTAACGCAGGTGCACAACCTGTTGAGTAGCCATGGCCGTGACGAGTTGCTGATAAGCGTTGGGCCGTGCTGGCTCGCCCACCGGACTTAGCACCTGAATGCGTGGACTAAGTGTTTCCAGATAGTCACGGTCGACTCGCCGAAGTGCTGCCCGCAATTTATCCATAGCCGCACCGGTGAGTTGAGCTGTGGGAACATCGGTAAGGCCGGTTGCCATCTTCTCTGCCGTAAGCAGCGCAATGGCTTCATCGCGGGTGAACATTACCGGTGGTAATCGGTAACCATCCAGCAGCGTATAGCCTTTCCCATCCAGCGTCACCACCGGCACTCCGGCCTGCTCAAGCGTCCGGATATCGCGATAGATCGTCCGGGTGCTGACAGAAAACCGATGTGCCAGTTCTGTAGCCGTCAGCGTCCGTTTGGTTTGCAACAGCGTCAGCAACGTTACCAGGCGGGACAGGCGGGTTGTTTCGGTATCTGGCATCGGACGGCGCGTTGATTACTGCTGTTATTCCACAGTCAGCAGGCGGTATGGCTGGCGATTGAAGGTCACGACATCCCCGGTTCGTTTGCCGATCAACAGGGCCGCAATAGGCGACGCTGGCGACACGGCAAAGTAATCGACGCCATCATGGTTCAACTTACCCGCGCTGATGCTAATAAAAAAACGGCCCCGGTCGGTACTGACAAGGCTCCCCGGCTGCACCGTCTCGTACGCTTTGTCGATAGTGATCCGGACTAGTTCCTGCTGTAACTTCAGCGCTTCGGTCAGTAGCTGCGCGTGACGGTCGCGTTCAATTTGCGCCATTGCCCGGCCGGTTTCGTATTTATCGCCCGCGCTGCTTTTTGACTCTTCATTGGCCGATGCCTGTGCCGCTTCCATGGCCTGCCGCGCCGTGTCGATTCGTTGCTGTACGTAGGTCTGGCAGGCGGTAAACAGGGCCTGCCGGATTGGTTGTTCTGTATGTGTACTCACAAGTTTTTCTTTTTCAGTTCGCTCACGGCGTAACGCGCGGCACGGGCCGTCAGCGCCATAAACGTGAGCGACGGATTTTGGGTACCGGTCGAGGTCATTGCCGCCCCATCCGTGACAAACACGTTTTTCACGCTGTGTAGTTGATTGTGGGCATTGAGCATCGACGTTTTCGGATCGCGGCCCATGCGCACGCCCCCCATTTCGTGAATGTCGAGACCGGGATTGCGATGATCGTCGTAAGAGCGTATGTTATGGCAACCCGACTTCTCCAGTAGCTCGCTGCCCTGCGTCATGAAATCACGCATCGACTCCAGATCGTTGTTGTCGTAATCGATCGACGTGATCAGTTGAGGAATCCCCCAGGCATCGTTTTGATCGGCACTAAGCCGGACGTGGTTTTCTTTTTTGGGGATCGTTTCGCCCTGCATCATCATAGACACGTGCCACGCGCCGGGATCACTCAGGTCATCTTTAAAAGCCGCTCCGAATCCTTCTTGACTCCTCCCCCGTTGCCAGCCGCCCCGCGCTGCGCTGAAAGCCACCATGTAGCCCCGCAAAAACCGGGACGCCGGGCCGCTCGTTTCCTGCCGGCTCACGTTGCGGAAGTTAGGCATAAAGGCCGATGTCGGCCGCCGGCCATAGTAATAGCCCTCGGGAAATCCGTCAAAATCCGCGACGATATTACCCCGATAATTGTGAAACGCAACGTATTGGCCCAATACTCCACTATCGTTGCCCAACCCGGTTGGGAACCGACGAGACGTTGAGTTGAGCAGAATCAGGTTGGTATTCAGACAGGCCGCATTGACAAAAATAATTCGGGCAAAATACTCAGTCGTCTGCTTTGTATGGGCATCGACAACGCGTACGCCCGTCGCCCGTTGTTTCGTGTCGTCGTACAGGATCGAGTGTACGACCGAATCCGGGCGCAGTGTCAGTTTACCGGTTTTTGCCGCCCACGGCAGTGTACTGGAATTACTGCTGAAATAACCGCCATACGGACACCCCCGATAGCACAGATGACGCGCCTGACACTGGGCCCGCCCCTGATCGTAATGAATTTGCTTGGGCTCGGTCAGGTGCGCACAACGACCGATAATGACGTGCCGGTCGTTGTAGTGCTGCGCCACGCGCTGCTGAATCTGTTTCTCGACACAATTCAGTTCCCACGGTTTCAGAAACTCGCCGTCCGGTAGCGTCTCCAGTCCATCGCGGTTGCCACTGATACCAACAAATTTTTCGACGTGACTATACCAGGGGGCCACATCGTCGTATCGAATCGGCCAGTCGACAGCGGCTCCGTCGCGGGCGTTAGCGTCGAAATCGAACCGGCTCCAGCGTTGCGTCTGTCGCGCCCAGATCAGCGACTTCCCACCTACCTGATACCCCCGAATCCAATCGAACGGCTTTTCCTGTACGTAGGGGTGCTCGGCATCTTTCACAAAAAACTGCTGCGTGGCTTCGTCTAGTGCATAGCATTTCGTAGCGACCGGATTCTCCCGATCGAACGACTCCGGCATACGGTTGCGGTGGGCAAAGTCCCACGGATTGAGCGTCGTGGTGGGATAATCGGTGATGTGGCGTACGTCACGCCCGCGTTCCAGCACCAGCGTCCGCAAGCCTTGCTCGCAGAGTTCTTTTGCTGCCCAGCCCCCGCTTATGCCCGACCCAATCACAATGGCATCGTACGTCTGGTTTGCCGTTGCATTGCCGGTTATCGTCATCATGTGCGGTTTTTGTTGTCCTGTTTTGGTTGTCGCAATAGACAAATATATCGAAAACGAACTGGTCAGCCGCGAAACCAGCCATTTGTAGCAGACTGGTTGCCCCTCTTGCAACGATGGACAATGTTGCATCGCCATACCAGCACTAAGAAACGTTTCTAATCAACCAAGTAAACCATACCATGAAACGATTCGAGGACCGCACCTTGATGTATCCGCCAACCGTAGCTTCTGGGGTGGCAAAGTAGACGTACAGGAGTTGACCGACGAGTTCAACCGGCTGGGCCGGGAAGGTTGGAAAATTGCCTCATCGGTTGATCTCAATTGGGGGAACGGTTCATCGCGCAGCGTGATTATCATGCTGAA
>JAKONH010000026.1 GCA_022702045.1 Spirosomataceae bacterium | reverse complement strand
GTGTGCAGGTGGTCGGCAAAAAAGTGCTGGTTGCCAATGGGAAAGGATTTTCGTCGCAGGCTAATCCCGCCGGACCGAATCCCTACAAACGGCGCGAGTCCGACACGCAGTACATCGCCGGATTGTTTAAAGGCACGCTGTCACTGTTTAACATGCCGACACCCGCGCAGCTTACCGGCCTGACCCGGCAGGTGTACGCCAATACGCCTTACACGAAAGACCGCGAAAAAACAGCCGTGGGTGAAAACTGGCCCGCCAATTCACCGATCCCAAAGCAGGTCGGCGCGAAAACATCGCCCATCAAATACGTTTTTTACATCATCAAGGAAAACCGGACCTACGATCAGGTGTTCGGCGATATGAAGGAAGGAAACGGCGACACATCGCTATGCCTGTTCCCCGAAAACGTAACGCCAAATCAGCACGCGCTGGCCCGCGAATTTGTGCTGCTCGATAACTTCTATGTCGACGCCGAAGTGAGCGCTGACGGCCATAACTGGAGTACGGCGGCCTATGCCACGGATTATGTCGAGAAAACGTGGCCGACGAGTTACGGCGGGCGGGGTGGCACCTACGACTACGAAGGATCGCGGCCGGTGGCGTTTCCGAAGCGGGGTTTTATCTGGGATTACTGCAAACGGGCGGGGATTCGGTACCGGTCGTATGGTGAGTTTGAAGCCTATTCGAAACGCAAAAATTCGGCCCTTGCCGGCTTGTTTGCGCCCAACTACCCCGACTACGACCTGAGTGTCAAAGACATTGATCGGGTTGAGATCTGGAAACACGATCTGGACTCGCTGATTCGTATCAATGCCGTACCCAACTTCAGCAGTATCCGGCTGGGTAACGACCATACGAGTGGTGCCCGCATCGGGGCCCGTACACCAGCCGCTTTCGTCGCCGACAACGATCTGGCCGTCGGACGACTTGTCGATTACCTGTCGAAAAGCCCGATCTGGAAAGAGTCGGCGGTATTTGTGCTGGAAGACGACGCACAGAACGGTTCCGATCACGTCGATGCACACCGATCACCAGCGTTGGTAATCAGCCCCTATACGAAGCGACGCCACATTGAACATACGTCGTACACCACGTCGGGCATGCTGCGCACAATGGAACTGATTCTGGGCCTGCCACCGATGAGTCAGTACGATGCCGGTGCCCGGCCGATGTACGCGCTTTTCTCAGCCACACCCAACCTGACGCCCTACGACCACCGCCCCGCGCAGATCGACCTCGACGCCAAAAACACGGCGATGACCGAACCTGCACGGCAGTCGGAAAAACTGGACCTGCGCTACGCCGACAAGATCGACGATCGGCTGTTCAATGAAATCATCTGGAAGGCCGTTCGGGGTGAACATGCTGTCATGCCCGCTCCCCGTCGTGGTGCCTTTCTAACCGTCAGTAAAAAAGACGATGATGATGACGATTAGACTGGAATACGGTATTTGGTTTTCAATTTGCGGTGGCCGCAGTGGCTCGATCCGGCTTATTAATAGAGCGGGCTAATCTCCCCATCCGAGGGCTGTGTCTTCACAGCCCTCTCGTTCAGCTAAACTAGGCGTGGCTCTTTTACGGATAGCGCGGGTTGCTGATTGGTACTTTTCCGTTTAACACGCCGTCCTTGATCAGTTGCCGCACAATTTCGCGGGGCCTTAGCTCGGTAACACCTGACAACACAATAGCTTTCCAGAAGGGCTTTCCGGTGGCGAGGTTTGTCATTTCGAGGTATATATTGTTATAGCCGGTTATGTACTTGCCGGAGCCCCGACTGAAGTTTCGGTTCAGATCCAGCGTCAGCATAACCTGACTGTTGCATTCTTTTATCTGTCGGTCGATCAGTTCGTCCGGCGTTTCAAAAGCAATGGGCGAAATATCAACCGAGCACACCGTGTACTGCGACGGAAATTCGCCCACAAACGTAGTCGCATAGCCCGGCTCTACATTCGGCAGTCGCGACACGACAAGGATGCGCTCAAACGGCGGCTTGTCGACAACCCGGACGTTCGACTGAATGTCGAGTATAGTCGTACATCCGGTAAGGAGCGTCGACAGAAGAAGGCAGGTAAGAAACGATAAGCGCATGGCGATACTAGATTTTGTCTCAAACAGCAGCCTGCTGTTTGTCTTGGGCTTATTGCGGCCAGCAGAACGGGTTATCGATGGCTGAACCAGTCGCGGAGACGTCGTCAAAAGGTAGATTTTGGGGCAACGTAACCACCGGTACAAACAATTTCGTCTACTGTTGTACTGGCTTCATGTAGACCGAACAACAAGGACTGGCCAGCCATGTATGCTGTAACTGTTAATTCCTGATTGACAAAAGCGATGGAACTGGTAACAAGCTGAATGGCGCTATCGACGTGAACGGCTTGTGCTGCCAAGCGAAAGGCACCAGTTGAATCAGTAGTCGTTCTATAGCTTGTGTTTTTTATTACAACGTTAGCGCCGACAAGTGGTTGTTGACTGATAATATCAATAACTCTACCCTTGAGAATCATGGTGCCATCCGGCATCAAGCCCTGTGAACTTGTATCAAGTGAGGCTCGGTTGACTAATCTTGGCAAAATTGTGTAACTGGTTTTGGGTCTACCCGATTGGGCCTGTACTGCCTGCGAACTCAGCCAGCCTGCCAGCAGTAGACTTGCCCATTGCCAGCGACTCACGCGTCGGTTAAGTGGTTCCACCATTGTTCGGTTTAACTGATCGGGCCGGAAGCGTCCGCAGCCTGGTTCGTCAGTTTGCTGTAAGTGAGCCAACACCCCTGTGTCGGTCATTGCCGTAAAATCCACAACGGTTTTCTGGCACCGCGTGCAGAAACGACCCTGCTGATCGGGCGTCATGGCCTGCCACGATTGCAAACAGGTGCTGGGAACCGTCAGTCGAGTGGAAGCGGCCATGCAGGTGTGTTAGTCTGAGTGTCAACAAAGTAATGATATTCCAGGTAGTCCGAACAAACAGTTTTTAGATATACTGGCATCTGCATGTGGGTTTTACGTATTTTCCGGCAAAGACCCGTTGCTATGTCCGCTCTGCGTTATCTGATTGTTTGTCTGCTTCTCCTGTCGGGCTCGCTGTTTGGCCAATCCCGTTCTGCTCCCTCAAAAACGGTGCTGTCTGCCCGCAAGGGGTTGCAGCAACCCGTCGAAGTCATCCGTGACCGATGGGGGGTGAATCATATCTACGCCAAAAACGAACATGACCTGTTTTATGCGCAGGGCTATCTGGCCGCCAAAGACCGGCTGTTTCAACTCGAGATGTGGCGTCGGCAGGCAACCGGAACGGTCGCCGAACTGCTGGGGCCGCAGGAGGTGAAGCGCGATATCGGTACCCGCCTGTTTCGTTTCCGGGGCAATACCAATCAGGAGTTACAGCACTACCATCCACACGGTTCACAGATCGTCGGTGCCTTTGTCGAGGGAATTAATGCCTACGTTACGGAGATAAACAAAACGCCGGACAAGCTACCGTTTGAGTTTCGGGTGCTGAATACGACGCCCGGCCTATGGACGCCCGAAGTTGTCGTCAGCCGTCATCAGGGCCTGCTGGGCAACGTCCGTGAAGAGTTAAAATATGGGCGACTGGTCAGCCTGATCGGTGCCGATAAAGTGCGCGAACTCAACTGGTTTCATCCCGCTGCTAATCCCGCGCAACCCGACCTAACGCTGCATGTCGATAGCGCGCAGTTGTTTCAGCCCATACTCGACTTGTACGAAGCATTCCGGCTACCGCTGAAATACCAGGGGCGACTGGCGAAAGCCGACGAAGATGAAGCCGCTCTCACCCCCAGAACTGAGGGCAACACCGTCGACATCGACCGCTGGTTCGAGATTGAAAAACAGTACACTGGTTCAAACAACTGGGTTATTTCGGGTGACAAGTCTGTTAGTGGCTACCCCATGCTGGCCAACGATCCCCATCGCTCGCAATCGACGCCGTCCTTGCGGTACTGGGCGCACTTGCATGCGCCCGGCTGGAATGTAATCGGCGCGGGTGAGCCGACGCTGCCCGGTATCTCGATCGGGCACAACGACTATGGCGCCTGGGGGCTGACCATCTTCGAAACCGACAACGAAGACCTGTACATCTATGAAACAAATCCGGCCAATCCGAATCAGTATCGGTACAAAGGGCAGTGGGTATCCATGCGTGTGTTGACCGAAACGGTCTCCGTCAAAGGAGGGCAGGCAATAACGGCAACGCTCAAATACACGCGTCATGGTCCTGTCGTCTACGAAGACGCTAAAAATCACCGGGCCTATGCCGTTCGGGCGGCCTGGCTCGAAACGGGTTGTGCGCCGTATCTGGCTAGTCTGCGCATGAATCAGTCTCGGAACTGGGCGGAATTTCGGCAGGCATGTTCGTATAGCCGGATTCCGGGGGAGAACATGATCTGGGCCGAACGACCGTCGGCGACGAAGCCCGGTACGATTGGCTGGCAGGCTGTCGGCTTGTCGCCGATACGCCCGAATTTTTCGGGGCTGGTACCGGTGCCGGGCGACGGCCGTTACGAGTGGGGTGGTTACCTGCCCATTCAGCAACTACCGAATAAACTCAATCCGCCGGAAGGGTATGTGGTCACGGCGAACAACAACCTGACACCGGTCAACTTTCCGCACCGAAACGCCATTGGCTGGACATGGGCATCACCCAACCGCGCCGACCGTATCGAGGAGGTACTAAACAACGGTAAACGAAAAAATCTGGTCGACTTTATGGCGCTGCAGGCTGATTATCTGTCGCTAACGGCCCGGACGCTTGTACCCCTGTTACAGAATCTGTCGTCGCCGGAAGGCCGGACTGAACAGGCAATCGGCTATTTGCGTAAGTGGGATTTCCGCCTTGATCCCAGTTCGGTTGCCGCGTCGATTTACGTAGCCTGGGAAGGCCAGCTCAAGCAGGCCCTCGCCCGACAGACGATCCCCGAAAAAGCACGGCCTTATTTGACCTCGCTACCATCCAAGCGTGTTACCGACTGGCTGGTTACGCCCGGTTTCATGCCCGGTTCGTCCGGCGATCCGGTTGCCTATCGCGACAGTCTCCTGCTCGCCAGTCTCGATCGGGCCATAACGGAGCTCAGCGGCCGACTTGGCAATGACATGGACGAATGGCAATATGGGCAGCGCAGGAACAAGCATATACTGATCACCCACCCGCTGAGCGATATGGTTGACAAGGCAATGCGCGACAAAATAAATCTCGGTCCGGTTGCACGGGGTGGTTACGGCGAAACAGTCAATGCGACGGCCAACGACCTCAACCAAACTCACGGTGCTACGTTTCGCATTCTGGTTGATACAGAAGACTGGGACAAAACGCTGGGTATCAACAGTCCGGGCCAGTCCGGCGATCCGGATAGTCCGCACTATCGCGACTTGTTCCCGATCTGGGCTGAGAATGGCTATTTCCCCGTCTTCTTCTCGAAAGACAAAATCAAAGCCGTTGCCGAACAGACAATCATCCTGAACTAGTATGTAGCCCAGACCGGCCACCGCGTGAGTCCCGGTCTGGGCTATACAGAACTGTCAGGCTAGGAGGGACAACTTGTGGACAAATTGCGAGTGTATTGAAAGTACTAGCCTGTACCGGCCAGACGCGGACGTCTGGGCTACATCCTGTACTTTTGCGGGCGTAAGTCGGCAACCGGCGGCTTTTTACCCATCATGGACATTCAGGAAACAGTAAAACAGGCCATCCAACAGGCCGTTACCGAATTATACCAGCAGTCGATCGGCGAGGTCGTGCTGCAACCAACCAAGAAAGAATTTGACGGACTCTACACGTTTGTCACCTTTCCGCTAACGAAAGCGCTGCGACAAGCACCCGCGCAGATCGGACAGACCATCGGGGAGTGGCTGGTGGCGAACAGCCCGGTGGTGAGCGCCTTTAACGTCGTGCAGGGGTTTTTGAACCTAAGCATTGCCGATAGGGCCTGGATCGATACACTCAACGACATTGCTGCCAATGACACCTTCGGTCAGCTGCCCGACAAAGGGCAGTCGGTTATGGTCGAATTTTCGTCGCCTAATACCAACAAGCCACTGCACCTGGGTCACTTGCGCAATAACTTTCTGGGCGATTCGGTCAGCCGGATTTTGAAAGCCAGCGGGTACGACGTTGTGAAAACCTGCATCGTCAACGACCGGGGCGTACACATCTGTAAGTCGATGCTGGCCTATCAACGGTTCGGCAATGACGAGACCCCTGAATCGGCTGGTATGAAAGGCGACCACCTGATCGGCAAGTACTACGTGTTGTTCGATAAAGCCTATAAAGCCGAAGTTGAGCAAATGGTCGCACAGGGAACGCCTAAAGAGGAAGCGGAGAAAACGGCTCCGTTGATGCAGGAAGTGCAGGCGATGCTGCGTCGGTGGGAGCAGGGCGACGCCGAGACGGTAGCACTCTGGAAGAAACTCAACGACTGGGTGTACGAAGGATTCGCCGTAACGTACAAGACAATCGGCGTCGGTTTCGACAAGACTTACTACGAGTCGAATACCTATCTGCTCGGGAAAGAGATTGTGGAAGAAGGGCTGGCAAAAGGCGTTTTCTACCGTAAAGACGATAATTCGGTCTGGATCGACCTGACCGAGGAAGGACTCGATCAGAAGCTGGTACTGCGGGCCGATGGAACGTCGGTCTATATCACGCAGGACCTTGGTACAACCGAACTGAAAGACCACGATTTTCACGCCGACCGGCAGATTTGGGTAGTCGGTAACGAACAGGACTATCATTTCAATGTACTATTTGCCATCCTGCGCCGACTGGGACGGTCGTATGCGCAGAACCTGTACCACCTGTCATACGGTATGGTCGACCTGCCGACAGGTAAAATGAAGTCGCGGGAAGGCACCGTTGTCGATGCCGACGATCTGGTTCGGGAGACGACCGAAGCCGCTGCCACAGCAGCTGATGAAGCGGCTAAAGGGAAGATGGACGAATTTAGTGAAACCGAAAAACAGGCTTTATTTCAAATGCTGGGCCTCGGTGCGCTGAAGTATTACCTGCTGAAAGTCGACCCGCAGAAGCGGATGCAGTTTAACCCCGCCGAATCGGTCGATCTGCACGGCAATACGGGGCCATACATTCAGTACGTTCATGCCCGAATTCAGTCGGTGCTGCGTAAAGCGGGCGACATGGGACTGGCGACCACTGGAACGGCAACGGCGACTGAACTCGATGACGTTGAGCAGCAACTGGTCTTTTTACTGAGTCAATACCCGCAGCGCGTTGCTGAAGCCGGAGCCGATTATGCACCGTCGTACATTGGCCAATACGCCTACGAACTGGCGCGTACGTTCAACCAGTTTTACGACCGGTTGTCGATACTGAAAGAGATCGATCCGGTCCGCCTGCAAAACCGACTGGTACTAGCCGGAGCCGTGGGGCGTACCATCAAATCAGCCATGGAATTGCTGGGTATCAATGTGCCGGAAAAAATGTAACTGATTGGTCCGGTTTTTAATCCAGGTGGGCGTCTTTTACGTAAAAACTATTTATGGAAGCACCGCGTTGACGGGATGGTCGGCGCGGTGCCAGCCTTTCACCCAAATCCGATAGTTCTCATGAAAAAACAGGTATCACTTGCACTGGCAGCCGCAGGGCTGATCGTTATCTCTTCCGGCTTTATGTTCAAAGACGTAGTCAAAGGTATTTTTAGCGACAAGAACGAAGTGGCTGCTGCCCCCGCCGATCATGCCGCGCCAACCAAAAGTCTGTACGATTTTACCGTTACATCGCTCGACGGCAAGCCTATAGCGTTGAGCAGCTACAAGGGTAAGAAAGTCGTGATTCTCAACACGGCCTCGAAATGCGGCTTCACGCCCCAGTACGCTGACTGGGAGAAATTCTACGAAAACCACAAGGATAAAATCATCGTGCTAGGCTTCCCGTCGGGCAACTTTGCCGGTCAGGAACTGGGTACGAACGAAGAAATTGCCAGCTTCTGCCAGAAGAACTACGGCGTATCGTTTCCAATGTTCGAGAAAATCGATGTGGTGAAAAACGAAGGTCAGGCTCCCTTGTACAAGTGGCTGACAACCAAAGAAATGAACGGTTGGAACGACAAAGTGCCAACCTGGAATTTCTGCAAATACGTTGTCAATGAGAAAGGCGAACTGACGCACTTCTTCGCGTCGAAAGTGAAACCCGAAGACGACGAGTTCAAAAAAGCCGTAGGACTTTAATTGTTGAATGAATGAGTGATTGAGTGATTGAGTGTTTACCAAGTAAGCCTATTCAGTCATTTAACCATTCAGTCACTCATTCATTCTAGTATTCAACATTATGAAAACCTGGCTTGCGGCTGCCCGGCCGCGTACGTTGCCGCTGGCGCTGGCCAGCATTATTCTGGGTAGCTTTCTAGCCCGTGCCGATCAGCGATTTAGCTGGCCTATTACCGGGCTGGCTGCGTTGACAACCATTTTGTTACAAATCCTGTCGAACTTCGCCAACGACTACGGCGACGCGGTGTCGGGGAAAGATACCGAGTTGCGCGTGGGGCCCCGGCGGGCTGTGGCTACTGGCGATATAACCCGGGAAGCCATGTTGCGGGGCGTTATTATCACGTCGGTACTGTCGTTGCTGTGCGGTATCGTGCTGCTGTATCTGGCGTTTAACAACCGTGCTGACGGCGCTGTCGACTCATCGATCTTCTGGGTGTTTCTGGTGATTGGTTTGCTGTGTATCGCGGCTGCCATTGGCTATACGAATGGTAAGCGGCCGTATGGTTACGCCGGGTTTGGCGATGTTGCTGTGCTGCTATTTTTCGGCTGGGTCGGGGTGCTGGGTACGTATTTCCTGCACACACTATCGTTTAGCCCGTTGCTGCTGCTACCCGCTACGAGCGTCGGTCTGTTTGCGACGGGCGTGCTGAACGTCAATAACATCCGTGACATCGAAACCGATACGATGACAGGTAAGCGGTCGATCCCCGCCCGCATCGGTCGCGACCGGGCCGTGCAATACCATTGGATGCTGCTGTTTGCTGGTATGGCCTGCGCCATGGGTTATTCGATTGCCACCGACGCGCCGGCAACGGCTTATATTTACCTGCTGGCGTTTCCGCTGTTCATTCTGAACGGCCGCGCCATTGCCACCCATCGTAATCCCGCCGAACTGAATCCACGTCTCGGTCAGCTCGCCCTGACAACACTTTTATTCGTTAGCCTCTTCGGTATCGGAACCATACTGTAACTACCCGTCAGAGTCGGTGTAAATCTGGTGAAAACGTGCTATGCTCCGTATGGATTCTATTCATTTACGGCAACTCATACAGGCAATTTATCCACTCACCGATGAGGAGTGGGATGACTTTTCGACGCTGTGGCACCCATTCGCGGCCCAGCGAAAAACCACGTTAACTGCAGCCGGGGAGACCGAGAAATACCTTTATTTCGTTCAGGAGGGCACGCAACGAGTTTGTTACATTGATCAGGATGGACGCGAGGCCACCCTGGTTTTTTCTTATCCTCCTTCATTCGGGGGCGTTGTTGATTCGTTTTTTATACAACAACCATCCCACTATTATTACGAAACGCTGACCCCGTCGCTGTTTCTGCGCCTGTCTTTTGCCGACCTGCAAACTATTGTAGCCCGTCGGCCAGCTATCGAAACGTTTATCCGTCTGGGGCTTGCTCAGGCTTTATCGGGCGTTCTAGAGCGACTGGTCGAGTTACAGTGCTATTCGTCAGCGACTCGATTTAGCCGGCTGCTGCAACGTAGCCCCCATATGCTGCAGGTGGTGCCGCACAAATACTTGGCTAATTATATTGGTGTCGATCCGACCAACTTCAGCAAGCTGATTAACACAATCAAGGGATAAAATAGTGGTAAATACCAAGATTGATTAACAGGCTGACGATCAACTTTGCTATGTTATCAACGTAAGGATCATGCAATCACGTAGTAGGTTACTGGCGCAGGGATTTATTCTACTATCGGCCGCTGCTTTTTTATCGGTTAGTGTAGTGGCGTTTGCAAACCCACAATCCGTAATGGATTTGGTGCAGGTACGTTTACCAAACAACGACGCCTATAGTTCGATCCGGGGCGCCTATGGCGGGGTTGGCTTAACGATATGCGGTAGTCTGGTGTATCTGATGACGCGGAATCGGCAAACGAGTCTGGCGTTTATCTGCCTGCTCTGGGGGTTTTACGCGCTGTCGCGGATACTGACAATTTTTATCGAAGGACCGTTAGATGCGTTTGGGCGGCAATGGGTATTGATTGAATCGATAGGTTTTCTGATAGCACTAAGTCTGTTGTGGGCTGATCGACGTGTAGTACTCACCGATACCAGAATACCCAGTGAAGGCCGTCGATAAAACAGTTTTTATAACCGGTCTGCAAGCCCCGGTTGACGCGCAGTTGCAACGGACTGTTCAGTTGTCGCGGTTGGATAATGAATTACTAAACCGCCCTTCCGCAACAGGGGGGTGGAGTATAAATCAATGTGTCTCCCATTTGGTCAGCTACGGGGAGTATTACCTGCCTTTGCTAAGGAGCGCCTTGCTACAGCCAACCAACTCCGATCAAACTAGTACGTTCGTTGGCTCATGGTTAGGTGGCTATCTCACCCGATTAATGAACCCACAGACGGGACGTACCAAATTCAAAGTGGTCAAACGGCATCAGCCTGCTGCTACCGCAGTGGACAGAACGAGTATTGAACTGTTCATCCGGCAACAGAACGAGTTGCAGGAGCTACTGACGCTTGCCAAAAGTGTTGATATCGGCTCAGTGCGTATTCCGCTTTCTGTAGCCGGATGGGTGCGGTTACCAGTGGGGGATATACTGCAATTTATGGTTGCTCATATTGAACGACACCTGCAGCAAGCAGAGCGGAATGTATAATACCTGTCCGCATCATGTCTCGTTCAGTTCTAACTTCTCTTTCACTACTTTCGGGTAATTGTCTGCGTGCCGACGGTAGCTGATGCTGTCAATCCGGGTCTACGATTTTCTTCCATACACGATCCTAAGCGTAAGCGACGCTTTTGCTTTAATCCACTAGCGTCTTGCCTAAACTAGTGGACTGTGCTGTTCCCGGCAGGACGCTGCTGAGGCCGATCGTATTGCCAGATAATTCGTCGCTGGAGCGGAATCAGTCTGCTCCGGTAGCTGGGGTACCTCCTATATCAAAGCCGTCGAGCGCCACTGAAGCCGAAAATCAGCATCTCAAACTTAAAGCTGAAGCCTTCCAAACGGCTATTTAAATTGCTGAAGAACAACTCCATATTAAGATCCTAAAAAAGTCTGTTCGCATCGGCGTTCCGAATCAAACGCCTGCATCAGGCATTCTAACGCCGATCGAGTTTAAACAAGTGGCTTAGGCGCTAACCGTTATTAGTGTATTGAACGGAGGATAGCACATCAGCATTGGGCCGACAAATCAACAGAAACGTCTGGTGGCAGTAGGAAAACTGTGGATGTTCAGCATTGACGTGGTCTACGCACTAAATGCTGAAAGTCGCTTGAAAGGCCCGTCACCCTTGCCGATAAGCGGTAGTTACAGATAACGATGCAGAAGGATTAGCAAGCTGTATGCGATGGCTAACGTTGGAATGATATTAGAACCAGCGCTTAACCATGTTAACGATCAGTGCCCTTAGCGTCTGACCGTCGCCATCATATTATAGTTCGTAACATACTCGGTAAGCATAACTTACTGCTGACGTCGATACAGGTAGGGAGCCTTATTGGCCGCCCCGGTAAATTTCTTTTCCAGCCGCTCCAACGCATTGAGATGCAAAATTCTTTTTTGAAAATTATTGCGGGCGAAGGTTGTCTGGTAAATAGTTTCGTAAAGCGCCTGCACATCCTTCATGGTAAAGGCCTCGGGCAGCAGGCTAAACGCGCTTAGCTTTTGATCCAGGGTTAAACGCAGGGTTTCCAGCGCTTTGGACACAAGCTGATTATGATCCATAATCATTGGGGGAATATCCCGAATCGTGTGCCACTCGATGCAGGCATCGATCTCATGTTTTTGGGGAACCACCTGATTAATGTCGACCAGAGCGTAATAGCCGATGGAAATGAAGCGTCGTGTAAACCACTCATGCTCCTGTCTTCTCGTCTGCCATCTACTGAATAGATCAGGGTTCAATTCAAGTAACTGGTCCACAAACGCCCGGCTGTTACGATTGGCCGTGCCCGTTACCTGAAACTGCTCCAGCCACACTTCTTTTATTCCGGTACGATCCTGCAATATACGGCGGGCGGCATCATCAATATCCTCGTCCTGATACACAAATCCACTGGGTAACGCCCAGAAATCACCCCTAAATAAAAGCTTCGGTATCAGCACTTTTAATTGCTGGTCCTGATAACCGAAAATAACGCAATCAATAGATACCTGTTGAATATATCCCTGTTCACTTGGAGCATGCATAGCGTATGGGTTGAACCCTCTTGATTTATTCTACCAGTTGGTGGTATGGCTCTGGAAGGGAAAATCAGACGGGGTACAAAGTAAAACACGGTTGAGCAAACATTGCCCATTGGCTTACCCCTGAAGTAAAATGACCAACGAACAAGTATGGTAACTCATTCTGGAAAGGTTGCCTAACAGCCGCCCAAAGCCACTTGCACAACAGAGGTATAAAATTGAAAAATAATTATTGTCTATAATAATAGACAATAATAAAACTTATCCTTTACCTTTGTTAGGTCACTCGAATCTGCTGACAGACAGTGGATTGTTTGAGGCTCGTACGAAGGGACGGATCGATCCGTCTTTAGCAAAGCTGCTATGAAACATTCTACTTACTTCTGTCTGATGACCGTCGGATTAGCCTTTGCTAAACCCGCTGGTGTGTATGCACAAAGCAAGGCAACTGCGGATCAGATGACGGCTGCCCTCAATTATGCCATCATCCCTAAACTCCCTCCTGCACCAAAGTCGGAGCCCTTTACGGTCACTACAA
>JAKONH010000024.1 GCA_022702045.1 Spirosomataceae bacterium | reverse complement strand
TTCCCGACGGTCCCGACTTTCTGCGCATTTACCAGGCAGCTGGCTTTACAAACACGAAATGGATACCGCTTACCTTCGGCATTGCGTCAATCTACATCGGCCACAAACGGGCGTAGTGTCTTTGCGACGATTTAGTACACTTACCACGCTGTGCCTACTGCTGTTCGCCAGCCTGGGCGCGCAGGCGCAGGGCTCATACAAGTACGTCGTAAAGCACCTGGAACATTACGACGACAAAGAAGTCCATTACGGTTTTTTCTTTGCCATGCCCGTCAGCCGCTTTTCGGTTCGGCATAGTCCGGGTTTTCTGACAGCCGACTCTGCCTACCGGATTCAATCGCCCAACCGACCCAACTTCCGGGTGGGTTTTGTCGTCAACGCTTTCCTGAACGACCGCTTCGATCTGCGCACCACGCCTTCCGTGACCCTGATGAGCCGGGAAGTGCAATATGACTACCCCAACAGCGCATCACGTACCGAAGTCCGCGAATCGACCTGGCTCGACTTCCCGGTGCTGCTGAAGTACAAATCCGAACGGCGGAACAACTCGCGCATGTATTTTCTGGCGGGAGGCTCGTTCAGCGTCGAGACCAACGTCCGGCGGAAGGAAACGCAGGGTACCAGCCGACTCAGTACGGGTACGATGGATTTGGCCGTTGAATACGGGATTGGATTTGAACAATTTTTCGAATTCTTCAAGTTTGCTCCCGAAATCCGGTTCTCGCACGGCCTTATCAACCTCTATCGGCCTACCAACAACGCGGCTGGCATTGGTATCAACCGCCTAACGACACATAGTGTCTCGCTGTATCTCAACTTTGAGTAAGGAACAGTTTCTGACAATGAGTTACTTACAAAAAAGTCCATTTTTTTTCAGGCAAACACTTGCATTGCCCCCGAAAACAAGCCTATATTTGCACTCCCAAACGACAACAACGGAGGGGAAAGTAAGAGGGAGTTTAGCTCAGCTGGTTCAGAGCATCTGCCTTACAAGCAGAGGGTCGGCGGTTCGAACCCGTCAACTCCCACAATTGATAATCAAGCACTTAGCTTCAGGAGCTAAGTGCTTTTTTTTGTTGGTTTAAACAAGCCTTTATAAATTTCAAAACACGCTCTTGTTGTTTGGTGAGCCACATCAACTCGGGACTGGTGCGCTACCAGCCCCAGAACGGCCAGAACATCATAGTCGATACCCGCACGCCCAGCCGACTCAAAGCCGGCGCCCACTACAGCTTCACCATCGAGGGCTAAGTCCCTGACAGCACCTTGCAAGCTAGTTACGGCAAAGCACTGTTCACCCCCCCCGCCCGAGAGCTGCACACCACCAACAATCTGTGTTACCGGTCGAGCAGTGCCAACACGGTTACCATCAAGTGGGATAAGAACAAAGACCACCGACGTTACTAGCTGATCTATAAAGACCAGAACGGAGTAGAACGAGTGATCTACTCCACTACCGATCAGGCCCCTTGACCGAATTTACCCCAACTGCCTATGGCCACTCAGCGCGAAGGTCGCTCAATTACCCGCTGCGTTACGACAAAGCCTGCGGGGCCGGGTTGCCGGCGGGTCGGCTGCGGTCGTCGGGGAGTGGTATGAACACGTCGTTGTCGTTGGGTGGTAGCAGGATTCGGCCCTGTTTCCAGTCTTCTTTTGCCTGTTCGATGCGCTCCCTACGGGAAGAAACGAAGTTCCACCAGATAAACCGCTCGCCAAGTGGTTCCCCACCCAGTAGCATCAGTGTAGTGGCCTCGATGGCCAATAGCAGGGGATCATTTCCAGCACCGAAAACAAGCATCTGTCCCGCGCCGTAGGTCCGACCTGCTATTTCGATTTGACCCGTTACGACGTAGATTGCTCGTTCGCTGTGCTCGCCAGGCAAGCCAAACCGGGTGCCTTTGTCAAGCTGTGCATGCAGGTAGAACAGCGGTGAGTGCGTTTTTACGTCTCCCCGAAGCCCATAGGCATCCCCGGCAATCAGGCGCATCCATACGCCTTTGTCGGTGTAGACAGGCAATTCCTCCGGTTTGTAATTGTCGAAAGTCGGTACGCTTTCCTCATCACGTTCGGGCAACGCGACCCAGGTTTGGAGCATTTCGAGTTTCCCCTGCGCTAGCAGCGTTGGGTCTTCAAACCGTTCCGAGTGGGCAATGCCCCGCCCGGCGGTCATCCAGTTCACTTCGCCCGGCCGGATGATCTGCTCGACGCCCAGACTGTCGCGGTGGGTCACTTCGCCGGCCAGCAGGTACGATACCGTCGACAGGCCGATGTGCGGGTGGGGCAGTACGTCCAGTTGCGCAGTCGTCATGGCGTTCAGGTCAACCGGCCCGGCATGGTCCATGAAGATGAAGGGGCCAACCATCCGCTTCAGCCGAAACGGTAGAATCCGCTTTACTTCCATGCCGGGCGTAATGAGTGCCCGGCGCGCTTCGATGACAAGATCAATCATGCTGTAGTAAGCTAATGAGTCCGTGAGTTTACGCAGGGACGATCATTCCGTCCAACGTAGCCCAAGTTAGCGGAAGCAATTGACAACACCTCAGCGTAGTCCTTCGACCGATGGGCCAGTGGCCAGTTCACGATTAACATTGTCGCTGACTGTTGGTTCTAAGCGTATGACTGATCTATTCGATTACATACAGACGCAGAAAAACGAGGGAGGGGCTGTACTGGGCTCGTATACCGTCACCGACATAAACATGGTTGCGCCGAAGCCACAGGCGTTTCTATTTACCACCGAGGGCAAGGGAAAACGCAAAGGCCGGCTGCTGACCGTGGCCATTAAAGAAGCCGATGGCTCAGATGGCAATTCGTACGAGGTCGACGTTACAGATACCAATGCGGCCAAAACCTTTTCGTACGCTGCTCTGTCGCGGCAGGCCGTCGAGCAATTTCTCCAGACCGGCCTGATGCCTAGTGCCGACGAACCCTTCTGATTCACCTGTTCGAACTATCATTTTTTGCGAAACGGAGTAGTAAGCAGCGTCGGTTTTTTCTTCTTTTGTCACTATGAAGAAACTACTGACGCTCGCGGCTTTTGTGCTATCGTGTTCGCTGGGGATGGCGCAATCCAAAACGAGTTGGAATGGCAGGAAATGCGCTGTGGTACTGACGTACGACGATGCGCTGGACGTTCACCTGACGAACGTCGTTCCATTGCTGGATTCGCTGGGACTAAAAGGCACGTTTTACCTGTCGGGCTATTTCCCCGGATACACCAACAACATCGACCGCTGGCGGGCCGTTGCGCGAAAGGGGCATGAATTGGGCAATCATACGCTGTTTCACCCCTGCGCCGGCAATCAGCCCGGCCGCGAATGGGTCAACCCGGCAACTGATTTAAGCAAGTACACCCCACAACGGATGGCCAATGAGATCGGTATGATGAACGTGCTACTACAAACCCTTGACGGTAAAACCGAACGTACGTTTGCGTACCCCTGTGGCGATACGAAAGTTGGCGATACAGACTATTACAAGCTGGTCAATACGAAGTTTGTAGCCGCGCGTGGGGTGCTCAGCGAGATGAAACCACTTGGGCAATTGAACTATGCCGATATCGGTTCGTACGCCATCGTCGGGCAAACGGGTGAACAACTGATCGAACTGGTCAAGCAGGCGCAGGCATCCAATGCGTTGCTGGTGTTTCTATTCCACGGCGTGGGTGGCGGGCACTCGATGAACGTTGCCTTACCGGAGCATGCCAAGCTGTTGCGTTACCTGAAACAGCACGAGTCCAACATCTGGACCGCTCCCTTCATCGACGCGGTCAATTACGCTAAAAGGCATTCGCCCACAACCCGATAAGGGCTGCAGGCGAGCGAACGAAACGGTGGGAAATAGAAAAAGACGTACTTAAAAACGATCGGGGCTGAACGCGTCGATCGCCATGCTATCGACCTTATCGTTGACAACTTCGCTAACAAGCTTGCCGGTAGCCGGACCAAGGCTCAGGCCCATCATACCATGCCCTGTGGCCAGTATGACATTGTCGAACCGGTCGGTGCGGCCGATGTAGGGTAATCCGTCGGGCGAGCAGGGACGCAGGCCACGCCAGACTGTCTCGACCTTCGGCATCTCGACTTTTATCTCAGGATAATAATTGTTGATCGACTGAAAGATACCCCGTACCCGGTTCATGTTCACGGTCATATCGGTACCCGCCACTTCGAGCGTACCGGCAAACCGCAGGCTCTTACCCATCGGTGTAGCCGTGGCGCGGGCTTCCAGCATGATCGCGGGCACCCGTACGTTGTTTTGGACATTCTGCACCATGAAACTGTAGCCTTTTCCACCCTGCATCGACAGGCTCATGCCTAGTTGACGGCTAATGTCCGACGACCAGGCACCTCCTGCCACGACAACCGCATCGACTTCTACGTCGCCCTGTGCGGTCTGAATGGCGGTGATGTGCCTGCCGGTTTTGCCGAAGCCCGTAACAGTGCGTTTCTCCAGAATCTCGACGCCGTTCTTCCGCAGATACGCCACCAGTGACCGAATCAGTTCGTTGGGGTTCAGGTGCGCGTCACCGGGGTAGAAAATACCGCCCCGCACGTCGACGCGGGCATCGGGTTCGAGGTCCTGCACCTGCTGCCCATTAAGGAGCCGCGCTTCAATACCCGCCCGGTTCGCCACGTCGGCTTCTTCGGCCATCTCGTGTTCGGCACCAACCGTTTTGTACAACATCAGCAGCCCCCGCTCCTGCCACTCGAAGCTGAGATCGCCGTTGGCTGCCTGTCCAGGCCGGGCCATCTCCTGATACAACTCTTTACTAAGCAGGCTCAGGTCGCGCAGCGCCGGAATGGAGCGTTGTACGTGAGCGTCGTTGGCATGTCGGTAGAAGAGCCAGCCCCAGCGCGCCAGATCCAGGTTAAGCCGGGGTTTGACGTAGAACGGGCTGGTCGAGTTGAGCATCCAGCGCATGCCCTTCGAGATCATCCCGGGCTGCGCCAAAGGGATGATATGGCTGGGTACGATCATACCGGCATTGCCAAACGAGCAACCGTCGGCAATCGTGTCCTGATCGAGCAGCGTCACACGGTGCCCCGCCTTCTGTAGATAATACGCCGAGCAGAGGCCGATAATCCCCCCACCAACAATACCGATGTGCATGGTTTTCAATAAGTGAATTTTGACGGGGCCTCCCGCGCGGTAATAGATTGATTGAATACACTGACGCGTACACAGAAAGGCATGCGCCAGCCCCGTTCAATCATTCCATCACTCTATCATTCAAATTTAGATCACCTGAAACCCGTGAACGTAGGGGTCTTCCTCGTCGAGAATCAGGTGGTTATAGCCGTGAATTCGGGCCCAGCCTTCGATGCTGGGAATAATCGCGGGGGTATTACCCAGTTCGGTAACTGCTTCGATACGCCCGTTGAAAATGGAGCCGATGATGCTTTCGTGCACGAATACGTCGCCCGGTTGCATCCGGCCTTTGCCATACCACTGGGCCATACGAGCCGACGTACCGGTACCGCAGGGTGAGCGGTCGATGGCTTTGTCGCCGTAGAAGACGGCGTTGCGCGCCGTCGACGTTTCTTTCAGCGGCTTACCCGTCCAGAGGATGTGGCTCAGTCCGTTGATCGTTGGATTCTCGGGGTGCACAAACGTGTACGTTTCGTTCATCCGTTTACGCATCGTCCGCGCCCAGCTAATCAGTTGATCGGCGGTGTAGTGTTCCAGACCGGGAAAGTTAGGCTGCGGATCAACAATGGCATAGAAGTTACCACCGTACGCTACGTCGACCGTCAGTTCACCCAGATCAGGGCAGTCGACGGTCAGGTTTTCAGCGGCCAGATACGATTTGATGTTCGTAATCTTCACCGACGTCACCTTCTTACCGTCCTGCTGGTATTCGGCCCGAACAAGTCCGGCCGGCACTTCCAGATTCAGTACGCCCGGCGTTTTCGGCCGGATCAGATTCTGTTCAATCGCCACCGTAACAGTTCCGATCGTGCCGTGGCCGCACATGGGCAGGCAACCCGACGTTTCGATGAACAGCACACCGGCGTCATTGGCCGGATCACTGGGTGGGTACAGAATACTGCCCGACATCATATCGTGACCGCGTGGCTCGAACATCAGCCCCCGCCGAATCCAGTCGAATTCGCGCATGAAGTGCTGCCGTTTCTCGCTCATGTTGGCCCCTTGCAGAAACGGAATGCTTCCACCCGTCACCACCCGAACCGGGTTACCACACGTATGTGCGTCGATGCAGAAAAAATGATACTCGGACATGGGTCAAGGATTGACTTGTTGAGTAATTGAGTGATAGAATGCTTGAATACGCTGGCGCACACAATCATTCTATCACTCAATCACTCAATCATTTTATACCAGCTCCGGGCGTTTTGCCAGGGCGGTGTTGATGACGTTCAGGACCTGCTCGCGTTCAGCACCGATGAGCGGTAGCCGTGGGGCACGAACGTATTCCGAACCGATGCCAACAGCCTGTGCGGCCAGTTTGATATACTGTACCAGTTTGGGGTGAATATCCAGTTCGAGCAACGGCATGAACCAACGGTAGATGTCAAGGGCTTCGGCTACCTGACCGGCTTTCGCCAGATCGTAAATCGCCATCGTTTCTACAGGGAACGCGTCGACCAGCCCACCTACCCAGCCATCGCAGCCAAGCAGGATCGCTTCCAGCGCCAGCGTATCGACACCACCCAGCAGTTTGAAGCGGTCGCCGAACGCGTTACGCATGCGGGTAATGTTGGTCAGGTCGCGGGTCGATTCTTTAACGGCCTGGATGTTGTCGTATTTGGCCAGTTCGTCAAACATCGCCACCGTCGTCATGATCTTGTAATCGTACGGGTTATTGTAGATCATGATCGGCAGCGTCGTTGCTTCCGCTACGGCCGTGAAGAACGAAACGGTCTCACGCGCATCGGCGGGGTACCGCATGGGGGGCAACACCATCAGTCCGTCAGCACCAGCGGCTTCCGCTTCGCGGGCGCGGGCGATGGCCTGCTTCGTGCTTTGCTCAGCGATGTTAAGCAGTACGGGTACTTTTCCGTCACACACGGCTAATGCCGTATTCAGCAACTGAATTTTTTCGTCGGGCTCCAGCGTACTCGCTTCGCCCAGCGAACCACCGATGATAAAGCCATGCACGCCCGCGTCAAGCTGCGCACGCAGATTTTTTTCGAACAGGGGCAGATCGAGTTGATCATCGGCCGTAAATGGGGTCAGCAGCGCGGGATAAACGCCTTCCCACCGGACAGGTACGTGCATGGTTGTAACAGTTTATTGGTTGAATTTAACGTATCAAAATTAGCATTGATCGACTTTTATCAATAACTGTTCATGCACTGACTTTAATACTATTTTCACCAGAAAAAAGTGCCTATTGAGTATATTTACGCAAAACTTGCACCATGAAACCGCTCCTGTTTAAAGTACCGACGATTGACGACCGTTCGTTTCGTATCGAACAGGATCGGATGCCCCATTTCTACGGTCACCTGCATTTCCACCCCGAAGTTCAACTAACGCTGATTCAGGAGGGAGAAGGAACGCTGATCGTAGGCGATAAAATCGACCGGTTTGCGCCCGGCGACGTGCTGATGCTTGGCCCGAATCTACCGCATGTACTACGCAGCGACCCCGATTATTACCAGCCAGAGTCGACTCGGCAGTCAGTAGCTGTCTCCGTGCTGTTTCGACCGGAACAGATGGAGGCCGGTGTGCTAAACCTCCCCGAAACCGGGCACCTGCGGCAACTCCTGACCGAATCCCAGCACGGCGTCCGGCTACGTTCGTCGAACAACCTGGCGCTGATCAGCCAGTTTGACAATCTGCCGGGAAAGCGCCCTTTTGAACAGTTGCTAACACTGCTGCATGTGCTGGATGAACTGGCGACACAACCCGACCGGGAAGTGTTGTCGGTAACGGCTTACGTGCAGCCCCAGCGCCCGGACGACCACCGACGGCTGGAACGTGTCTTTTCCTACATTCTGGAGCAGTACCACACCCAGATTACGCTCGACGACGTGGCCAACATCGCCAGCCTGACGCCAGGAGCGTTTTGCCGGTTTTTCCGCCAGCACACGCGCAAAACGTTTTCGACACTGCTTAACGAAGTGCGTATTGAACACGCCTGTCG
>JAKONH010000437.1 GCA_022702045.1 Spirosomataceae bacterium | reverse complement strand
CTGCCCTGTACCACGCCCCGGCGGTTGAAATCGGTTTCGCCGTGGCGAATCAGGTAGATCGTTTTTTGCTGCAAGCCTGTAGATTTGTCAATCCTGGAATCAGGGGACAAAATTACGTAAAAACCCGACTTTATGAAAACAGGCTTTGACTTAGGTAGCCTTCAGTTTGCTGACATCGACACGATTACGAAGCATCTTGGCATTGAATTTACCGAAGCTGGTGAGGGCTATCTGATGGCTCGAATGCCCGTCGACGGACGTACGCATCAGCCATTTGGTATCCTGCACGGCGGGGCTTCCGTGGTATTGGCGGAGTCGCTGGGTAGTGTAGCGTCATGGATGCTGCTCGACGATCCGGCCAGACAACGCGCCGTTGGACTTGAGGTTAATGCCAACCACCTGCGAGCTGTCCGGTCGGGGTGGGTGTATGGTCGCTGCACGCCCATTCATACCGGCCGCACCACGCACGTCTGGGATATACGGATCACCGACGAACAGGGCAAACTGGTCTGCATCAGCCGCCTGACCGTAGCAATCATCAGTGCGTAAACGTCGTATGTTTGTCTGAACTAGTATGACTATGAATGTACTTGCGTCAACAGTTGGCCATGAATTGAAGCTGGCTCTTCGGCATTTATATAGCCCCCGATTCAGCAACCTGATCCTATTCGGCTCCTACGCCCGGAATACATTCCACGACGAATCCGACGTCGATTTTGCCGTGGTACTACAGGATGATGCATTCTCTGCGTCGGCGGAGATTCTGCGTATCACACCATACAGCACTGAAATCGGAATCCGACACCACGTTGCGGTATCGATACTACCTGTTTCGTCGAATAAGCTCCGGCAGTCAGCCTTCCCGGTTTATCAGGCAATACGCACGGAGGGTATCCGTATCTGACATGAGCCACGTCCATATTGCCTAGGTCTGTGTTTTTACAGACATTCATGCGCCAGCTATTGTAAAGGGTCTGCCACCGTGACGCGGTGAAGACACAGACCTGGGATTTTACCTAGTACATAACTAGTTGCACAGCGTACTAATTCGACTTGGGTACTGTAGTAAGATGAGCTGACAGAGCGATACCTGGCTAACTACAGCGAACAGTCACAAGAAATGACCAGTTTCCGCACAAAAACGCGACACATGCTGTTACACCAATGGCCGTCTACTAATGGCGGTTGATTAGCATGCACGTAGACGTAACCACCGATACAACCGTAACAAGTCGGCCCACGGCCGTTGATCTTTGGGAAACTGCCCGCGGTCTGGGCATGCCCGCTGCGCTCTGGCGGTTGCCGAATCAGCGTGAAAAACACAGCATTGTTTCGTTTGAAGAGACGCTGCCCCGCGTGGTAGTCGATCTGGATGAGTTACCCGCTGGCTTTGTTGTTAGTCGGTTCGACAGTCAGGACGAAGGGCCCGATAAACCCGCCCGGTCACTGTTTATACGAGCCGATGTGCAGGCAATTTTTCCCGAGGATGGCCCGGCGCGGGTAAACTATACGACGCAGCCGTCGCCCGCGTTTCGACAATTACTACATCACCCGCCCCTCCGCCCGACCCCATCACCAGCGCGCGTAACGGTTCGCCCCGACACACAACACGATGCGTACGTCGACGGAGTCACGCGGGCAATTGATGCCATTCAGCAAGGCAGTTTACGGAAAGTGGTGCTGTCGCGAACAAAACAGGTTGATTTCGCCGACGCCCCGGATGCTGTGGCCTTATTCGACCGATTGTGTGCTAAATACCCGACCGCGTTTGTCTCGGCCGTGTCGATTCCTGAACTCGGTCAAATTTGGCTGAGCGCAACGCCCGAACGGCTGATTAGTCAGCGGGCCGACGGTATTTTCGAAACGATGGCTCTGGCCGGAACGCAGTCAGCTACGTTTCCTGACGGTACCGCCAAGTGTCCGGCTGAAGCCATGTGGTCGCAGAAAGAGATCGAAGAGCAGGCGATGGTGTGCCGGTATATTATCGAATGCTTCAAGAAAATCCGGTTGCGCGAATACCTTGAAGTAGGGCCCAAAACGATTATCGCAGGTAACCTGATGCACCTCAGTACCTGCTTTACCGTTGATACGCAGGCCGTGCATTATTCCCAGCTAAGTACAGTCATGCTACGTTTGCTGCACCCAACGTCAGCCGTTTGCGGCACACCCCGCGATCAGGCGATGACGTTCATCCGGCAACACGAACCGCACGACCGCGAGCTTTACGCTGGCTTCATAGGCCCTGTCAATTGCCCGATGAGTGAGGAAGGCCCCGCCAGTCATCTGTTCGTGCATCTACGGTGTATGAAACTGGAAGGAAAAGTGGCAACGCTTTATGCGGGAGCCGGCCTGACCGAAGATTCGGTTCCCGAGCGCGAATGGCAGGAGACAGAAATGAAATGTCAGACACTGTTGTCAGTCCTGAACGAGTAACGACTCATAAATACTAAATAAAAGGCGGCTACCGAATCGATTCAGTAGCCGCCTTTTTGTTTAAAACAACTTTTCCTGTGGTGGTTTGACGCCTGCCAGCCGAAGATAGACGGTTGTCTGTCCACGGTGGTGGGTCTGGTGCTCAAATACTTTGGCCAGTGCCATGCCACGAGTCATGTCGAAGCGGCCGAACAGTTTTATCGGTTCTGCCAGTTGAGCCGGGGTCATCTTTTTGATGCCATCGATCACGAAATCATAGCCTGCCAGGACAACCTTCGTCACGTTAGCTTTCGACTTATCGGTCGTCGACTTTTCCAGCTCACCCATACCATACGGGCTTTTGGCCCCAGTAGCTGCAGCGCCCATACCGTAATCACCGTCAGTCAGGTGAAGCATCTGCTCAGCAAAGGAACGCATATCGGGCGTCGGTTTCAGGCTGTAGCCTGACTCAGGCATCGTATCCAGGTATTCTTTGGTGTACACCCTGGCCCGCTCCCATTCCTTAACCAGTTCGTCAGTCGTCGTTTGCGCCTGTGCTGCCGGAATCAGGCC
>JAKONH010000615.1 GCA_022702045.1 Spirosomataceae bacterium | reverse complement strand
TATCAGTGTCTACAGTATCTTCGGGCTAACCCCGATCGACCAATACTGGGTATCCTGTCGAATCGGCACTTCTGGCTTACTGCTGCTGGCTGGGCGCTCGTATTTCTGGCTGGTCTGTTGTTTCTCTCCTACAAAAACCATTCTGCCAAGCCAGAACCCCGACTGGAACAGGCGCTAACCGCTATCCGCACTGGACTGACCGATCCGACTTTTATCCGTACGAATCTGCTACTGCTAGGCCAAACGCTCGCGCTACTGCTACCCTCGATCCTGTTGCTGTGGCTGGTGATGAATCGGGTCGGGTTTCGGCAGGTGGGAAGCGTCGTACTCATTTACACCGTCGCGCAACTGGCACTGCTTGGCTCGAATTGGGTGCAGGGATCGACTTACTACGGTACCAATCCATACTTCTATCTGGTCTCGCTAACCTGGCCGCCCCGCTTCGTGCTTGTCTACGCGTTCTCTGTCAGTTTTGTGATTGCATTCTGGTTGCTGTTTGGGGAGAAAGCACGAACGATACCCCAGCGATGGACCATCGGCGTTGGTGTCGTTCTCTTCCTGATTCAACTGCCGATCATCAAACTGTCGCGTCCCGACGTCGATTATAAAACGACGCTGATCAGTACGTTTACGCACCGCTTCGATCCAGTTAAAGAACGGTTACTGCCTGCCAATGATGTGGCGGTAGTCGAGCGACTGGTACAAAGGATTCCGCCCCGGTCGAACGTGTTTATGTTCGACTTCCTGATTCCGTTTTTTCACCGTCACTATAACATCTGGCTGACAGGGAAGCAGTGGGAAAATGCCGATCTGGCTATTATTCCGATTGACGACGTCTATGGCTTAACAAAGCACTTGCCGGCCGTAATGAAACAACCGTACCGGCGGGTGCAGTTAAGCATGTATAACGTGTATGTAACGCCGGCTTACGAGCCCTATGTAAATCAGGCCATCAATGACCATTGACGAGTTTCGCACATCGCTGACAAAGGCACAGCCCCCAACCAATGTATCACCGCTGCTTCAGGCACTCTGGCACGACGCCAACGGGCAGTGGGAAGAAGCCCACAACATTGCTCAATCGCGGGAAGGTGAGGCCAGCCACGACCGGCTACACGCCTACCTGCACCGCAAAGAGGGCGACGACTGGAATGCCGGCTATTGGTACCGCCGGGCCAAAACGCCCGTATTCACCGGCTCGCTCGACGAGGAGTGGCTTGCTCTGGCGAAGCAGTGGCTGTAGGTCTTGGAAGAAAGAAATGAGATGAAAGAGGAAAGATGCTGACGCAAACCGTCTTTCATCTCATTTCTTTCTTCTCAATTCAAAAAAAGGCCACTCCCGGTTGAGAGCGGCCATCGTCTGTCGATGAAAAAGTAATGCTATAATCAGGCTAACTCGGCTTCACGGGTCAGCACGGAGTTTACGTCGGTAAGGGGCAGGCCAAACGCTTCGGCTACACCCTGGTACAGAATTTTGCCTTCCACCACGTTCAGGCCCAGGCGCAGGTCCATATTGTCGCGGCAGGCTTGTTGCCAGCCTTTATTGGCCAGTTGCAGCGCGTAAGGAAGTGTCGCGTTGGTCAGCGCCACCGTGCTCGTGTACGGTACCGCACCCGGCATGTTGGCCACGCAATAGTGTACAACGTCGTCGATGATGAATGTCGGATCTTCGTGCGTCGTTGGGTGACAGGTTTCGATACAGCCGCCCTGATCGACAGCGACGTCAACCAGTACCGTGCCCGCCCGCATCAGTTTCAGCATGTCACGGGTGATAAGGTGGGGGGCTTTCGCACCCGGAATTAGCACAGCGCCAATAATCAGGTCGCTAACCTTGATCATTTCCCGGATGTTGTACTCGTTCGACATCATCGTCTGCACGTTTGGCGGCATGATGTCCGACAGGTAGCGCAGGCGCGCCAGACTTACGTCCATGATCGTCACGTGCGCACCCAGGCCGGCGGCCATCTTGGCTGCCTGCGTACCCACGATACCACCACCAAGTATGAGTACATTGCCTGGTTTCACGCCCGGCACACCACCCAGCAGAATACCCCGGCCTTTCAGCGGTTTCTCCAAGTATTTAGCACCTTCCTGTACAGCCATCCGACCAGCTACTTCCGACATTGGCACGAGCAGCGGCAGGCTGCGGTCGGGCCGCTCAACGGTTTCGTAGGCCAGACAAACGGCTCCTTTTGCCAGCATCGCCCGCGTCAGTTCTTCCGATGAGGCAAAGTGGAAATAGGTAAATAGCAACTGGTTTTCTTTGATCAGATCGTATTCCTGTGCAATCGGCTCCTTCACTTTCATGATCATCTCGGCGATTCCGTAGATCTCTTCGATAGTCGGTAGCATCTGCGCACCAGCTGCGATGTACTCCGCATCCTCAAAACCGCTGCTGACACCGGCGTTCACCTGTACATAGACGGTATGACCGTACTTACGTAGTTCAGTGACTCCGGCGGGCGTTAATGCCACGCGGTTTTCGTTGTTTTTTATCTCCTTGGGAACGCCGATAACCATAATGGTGGGCCGATTGGGGGGTTGGTTATTACTAACAGTACAAAAGTAGCCCGGCTGTGTTTATTTTCTATCTACCGCCTGATTTTTGGGAAATAGGTCTTATTATCGCCTACCTAAAAGGAATTATTCCTAATCGGCAGCGGATAACGAAGCGATCGCCGTAAAATATCCCGTAGCGTATGATTGACCGCATTGACCGGCAGATTCTGGACCTGCTTCAGCAGAATGCCCGTCTGACCATTCAGGAGATTGGCCAGCAGATAAATCTGTCGAAAACACCTGTGCACGAACGCATCCGACGCCTTGAACGCGACGGTATCATCGACCGCTATGTAACGATTCTGAATCGAAAGAAAATCGACAGTTCGTTGCTGGCGTACTGTCAGGTAACACTCGACAAACAAACCCGCGATAGTTTCGAAACCTACGAAGCTGCTGTTCGCATTCTGCCGAACGTGCTGGAATGTAATCGTGTATCGGGCACGTTTGATTACCTGATCAAGATGGTCGCCCGCAATATGGACGACTACAACGATTTCTACCAGGAGCAACTGTCAGTCATCCCCGGCACACTACATATCAGCAGCTTTTTCGTCATAGCCGAGATCAAAAACTCGACTGTTGTTCCGGTTAACGTGTAGCCCAGACTCGCACCAGCGATCCGGTACGAGTCTGGGCTACACACTAATCACCTCGCCGTGGGTTTGCTGCATTACCTGACGTAGGGCCGGGCGTACGACCGAGAATGCCGTTAGAGCCAGTTCAGATATTAGCGGACTACCGAACAGTTTCTGAACGGTACGCCCTACCCACAGTCGGCGGCTGAACTGTGTTGACCAGTCGCGTTGGTATGTCGTTTCCAATACCTGACGTGACAATCGACCAGCCAGAAAAGCGCTGGTTAGTCGGCTGGCTAGCCGGGCTCCGTGAATGGCCATTGCCATGCCGTTGCCACACAAGGGTGTAATTAGGCCGGCCGAATCACCGGCCATAAGTATGTGGTCTTCGACAGCTTGCTTTGGCGCGAACGAAATCTCATTGATGACTTCTGGTTTGGCGTAAAGATGAATCGCATCGGACAGGACGGTTTTCAGGTGGGGATTCTGGTAAAGAATGGCCCGTTCCATCGCCGGAATACTACCGTGTTGCCGCAAATTCCGGCGCGTTGTCAGGTAGCAGATACAATACGCACCATCTTCCACGGCCGACATGCCGCAGTAGCCATTCGAGAAGTTATGTAGGGCAATCTGGTTGCGTGGGAGGTTCATTCGTACATGGTATTTGACACCCACATACGGCGATGGTTTCTGCATGAACGCCCGGCCAAGTGTTTTATCCAGCCGCGACCGTTTGCCAAATGCGCCAATCACCTGTCGGCAGTGAACGGCCTGTCCGTCGCTGAGCGTCACGGTAAAACGCTCGTCTGCGTAGCGTACGTCATCGACGGAAAGACCGGTCATAAAACGAATGCCTGCCTGCTGACCCAATCGATACAGTGTATAATCGAGCTGGTATCGACTAAGGCCAAAACCCCCCAGGTCGAGTGGGGCTGTCAGTTGCCGGCCCGACGGTGACGAGACGACAAACTCATCGATAGCGACAGCGCCAAGGGCTGTCAGATCGACACCCAGCGATTCGAGATAAGGTCGTACTTCATTAGAAATGTATTCGCCACAGACGCGGTGAAAGGGATACGTTTTTCGCTCAACCAGTATCACTGCATGCCCGGCCCGTGCCAGTTCGAGAGCCGCTACCAGACCTGCCAGCCCACCGCCAGCCACAACTACGTCTGTCTCCATCATGTCCAGCAAGGCTATTAAATCGGTCTGTGAATCAGCTGATCTGTTCCATACATAGGACAATCGGATGAGGTCTTTGGTTTTCTGAAAAGCGGTTTACATTTGCCATATGACTTATGATATGATTGAATTACAGGATCGCTGGCAGAAAAACTATGCCACACACACGGCGGACTATCAGACAGGTCGGACATCGTATATCGAACATTTACCGCCCCAGACGGCTGTTCAGCTGTCGGTATACCAGATTCTGGATATGCTGCATAAGCGGCTGGGCAACGATACGCTTCGCCGGGCCCTCGATCCACAGCAAACCATTGCCAGTCCCGTGAGTAGTGAGCCCGACAGTACGTGGCTGAAAAAAAGTAACATGGTCGGTATCAACGTACGGACGATTGGTTCGTTCTGGCGCGTGATCGGCTATACGCTGACGCTACCGGCCCAACACGATAGTATTCACCTGCTGCCGATCTGGGAGCCTGGTGTTGTCGGGAGTTTATACGGCATGGTAAGCTGGCAGATTAACCCCGAATTTTTCGATGTCGATCTAGCACGGTATGTACCGGGACTCGACACCGTGGAGAAACAGTTACGTGCGGTCGTCAATCTATTGCATGCGATGGGCCGCACTGTAGGTATGGACGTTATTCCGCATACGGATCGCTTTTCGGAAATGGTGCTTGCCAACCCATCGCTGTTTGAGTGGGTTCGGCGGGATGGCAATACATTGGCCGACCACAGTAGCTTCGTATACCGGTACGTGGAGGAATCGATCTGGCAATTTCTCCGGTCGGTCGGGGCTGCCGATGGTTCGCCGATTTCGTTCGCACGGGATGACTTTTTCTCGACCGACCCGGCGATGATGTCCAACGAGCAGCGGTCACAGATTCTGTTTGGCTATCCGCACGATCACGGTGGACGGCTGTATCGACGTATCCAACTGATCCGGCATTTGACTAGTCAGGGCTTCGAGACACTGCCAATGACGATGGCTCCGCCGTATCGCGGTATCCATATCGACGCTAATGACTTCACGGTCGATGAATACGGGCAAACCTGGTATCAGTACGCCTTCGACAAGCCCGAAGCCATGTCGCGCGTATTCGGACCACTGGCCCGCTACCGGTTCTACGAGTCGAAAAATGACAACCAGGACTGGGAACTGGACTTTGACAGGCCGAATCAGCCCGCCTGGACATACGTCTGTCAAAAGGTGGCGGACTGCCAGAAAGCCTATAATTTCGACTTCATGCGGGGCGACATGGCCCATGTGCAGATGCGTCCGCAAGGCGCCCCAACCGACCTGACCGGTGACCTGCGCTACTATGATCCGCTGCGGGCCATCAAGCACTATGTGCAGCAGGCGGGTGCGCCCTACTTCGGTTTCTTCGCCGAAACGTTTCTGGCTCCGCCGGGTGTAATGAGCTACGGCGACGAAAACGATCATCTCGACGCAATCGATGCTGACTCGACACTGGGTGACTTGCAATCGATGGTTGTGACTGATCCCGCATTCAGTCAGCAACTGAATCGGTACTATCAGCTGCTGAAGACGCGCCGGTTTGCCCCCAACTTCACGGTTATCACAGCTGACAAAGACGATCCTCGTTTCGACGAGTTTTACCGTACGGGAAATCTGTTTCGCTACTTCACGGCCCTGTTTCTGACGGATATGCCCAGCTATATCGGGCTTGGTTTCGAGGTACGGAATCTACACCTGGAACGGGGTGCCAATGAAGAATATTCCAAACTGTACGTATTTCAGATTGGCGACGACCGGCAACCGGACAAGGTTACACATGGGCCGTTTGAGTGGGGGCAGAATGCCACTCAGTTCGAAGCTATCAGCCGGATACGTGCCTTTGCCGAACTGATCTGGCCTGCTATTGTCGGGCAACCAACCCAATGGCTTCTCGCCCCCGACCAACAAACGAACGTGCTGGCCTGGACGCACGTCGAGCCAACGGGCTACACCTTCGCAGTAGCCCTCTCCGGTGAATTGCCTGTCTTTATTCCAGGCCTGGAGCCTGTTGGGAACGTCGTCTTTGAAGAGGTCGGTTGCCGAATCTGGCGTCAGAGTGAAACTAGCTAGTAACCAGCTTTTTTTGCCGTATAATCAAAAAAAATATCTACTAATCTGGTAAAGATATAGACTGCAAAAAAATGTAGCTTTGGTAGCCCGAAGTCATTATAGTGACTGGGCTACCAAATAACCAACTATAAAAACAAATATGGTGTCGAATGCACTGGCTCACCGCGTGCGTATGCTGGCTATCTGGCTATTTGCAATCGGACTCACGGGTATCCTGCTGGGTTACCAGACAACCTTGCTGACCGACCTGACACCCAGTCAACCAGAGGAATTAATGCTATGGCTGACCAGCCGGGGGATGCTGGTCCTGACGATAGTCTGCGGCTATTGGGGTACTCGTAGTTATCAGCGACTAATCAAAAGCCGACCCAAACAGGCTAACATTATCGTCAGTAGCTGGCTGGCTGTGCTAAGCGTATTGGCCATTGGGTACTATCTGCTAACGGGCGATACAACACTATTGAGTCTGACAATTGCCGGGGCGTTGCTGGTCACGTTAATGACTGTACGGGCCCGCTGGGTATTGTTGATCATCGCCTTACTAGTACTGAACGTTCCCGGTCAGCTGGGTCGGTGGATACAGGCTAACCGGAATTACCCCATGCCTGTCTCTGAGCAGGTGAATGCATACGAGACCAAGCACCGGACGTTTCGGCATGAACGGTCCGTAGCTGCGCAGTACTGGCTCGACAAGGAGTACAAAGTGCTGATCCGCTATTATGCGTCGGTATGGCCGGAGCAGTGGTTAGAACAAAGCAGTCGCTGGCTAGTGCTGCTGGGGTCCGTGCTGCTGGGTATGGGGTTGTGGCGCTGGCAGCGGCTAATCGTTCGGCTACTGAATACACTACTGGTGAGTTTGTTAGGATTGTGCATTCTGACGACATTTCTTGAGCTCACCTCGGGGCGGGTGTATTCGGCAACGTTACAACGGTATGCCGACAGCTACCGCTATCCCGGCTATTATGTGTTCGACGTCCCCGATGCCCTGTACCTGACCGTAGCTGACCTGTCCTGCTTAAGTATGGCCCTGCTGGCGAGCACAGGTCTCTGGTTGTTTGTTCGCTTGCCAATCCCCCGTTGGCTACCCGTGCGTCGCCCGGCGCTGTAGGCAACGGATAGTTAGCCACTCGTTCAGGTATAGATACGTTTCGGGCTGCACCGCATGGCACCAGCACAACGAATTCATCGTAAGTTTGCGCCTGGTCATGAGTTACCAGCCCACGTATGAAGATTCGTTACGGTTCCCTGCTGATTGCAGGTTTAGTAGTCACACAAC
>JAKONH010000614.1 GCA_022702045.1 Spirosomataceae bacterium | reverse complement strand
CTGTGCGGATGTATTCCAGCCCGTCGGCCAGTGTATAAGCCAGCTCGATATGCGCTGGCGCACCGGCTTCGTGCATGTGATACCCGCTGATACTGATCGAGTTAAAGCGGGGCATGTATCGGCTGGTATAGGCGAAAATATCGCCTACGATCCGCATCGACGGTTCGGGCGGGTAGATATACGTGTTGCGTACCATGAACTCCTTCAGGATATCGTTCTGAATCGTCCCTGACAGCTTATCCGGCGCGACACCCTGTTCTTCGGCCGCGACGATGTAAAACGCCATGATCGGCAGCACCGCCCCGTTCATGGTCATCGACACCGACATCTGATCGAGCGGAATCTGATCGAACAGGATTTTCATATCCTCAACCGTATCGATTGCTACACCTGCCTTGCCGACGTCGCCCACGACGCGCGGGTGATCGGAGTCGTAGCCCCGGTGGGTAGCCAGATCAAAAGCAACCGATAAGCCTTTTTGCCCGGCAGCCAGATTACGTCGGTAAAACGCGTTTGATTCTTCCGCCGTCGAAAAGCCCGCGTACTGCCGGACAGTCCAGGGTTGCCGCACGTACATACTGGCGTACGGCCCACGCAGGTACGGTGGAATACCGGCCTGATCGCCCGCAAACGGGCTTGTGGCTTTGGTACACGTTGCGATGGTGATACCTTCCGCCGTAACAAACGGTTTATCGGTAACCGGAGACGATTGCGCTGACGCGGGCGGAATAGGGCTGATGAAGTCGGGTTTCATAAGTACTTGTCGGTCAGGTAGGCAACTATTTACCGCTGGTAAATGAGTTGCCCGGTCCGCTGAATTTCCTGCTTTAGCTTGTCGTTAGCAATGGTATTCTAGTGGATAACGTCGAAAAAATACGGGATGGGACTTTCGTCGTCCAATACGCTATGAATCCAGCCCACTGTCTGTCGGCTAACCTGCTCACCAATGAGCGCCAGGTCTACGTCGGCACCGGGTCGATTCGTCCCTTTTGCCCGCGACCCATACAGCCATACCTGCTCGATAGCTGGTTCCTGCCGAAACAGCGTCAGCATGTAATCAAGGTCGGTATCCCGCAGTCCGTAGTTCATAGTTTGCTGGCTAGTGACTTGTCCAGATTAGTAAGCAAGCCAACGTAGGTGGTACTGATTGCTTCCAACACAGCCCAACTTTTTCCTCGTCGTAGCTATGCGTTAGTTCGTTGCGATCCAAAAGCATTCGCAGCCATAGAGGACCATCTGCCAAAAAGCCATCCTGGATAGCCTGTTTGATGACGACACGAGGGCCTTTCACATCCACATAACCCTATTCCTGTTCCAAGTAATCCTGTAGTGTTTTCCAGGCCAGCTCGAAGGTGAACTCAAAACGTAGAATAGCACTGTCTTTTTCCAGCTCATTCAAATCCGGATAGACAGCCAGGCCCGCCACCAACTGACCTAATGCTTTTCGAAAAAATTCATATCGTTCAACCCACCGCTTCACCATCGTTCGTTACCGCTAGTTTACGCATAGCTTCACAGAGAGCACAAAAATGTTTTCTTATTTCAACGAATGCACGTCTATTTCCCGGTCAAAACGAATAGTTTCTGTGTTCTTTGTGACGCTGTGTTGAAAAATCAACGCAGTTACTATTGATAAACTAGTTCTCGAATTCTGCAGCTAGCCGGCGGTCGGGAAGGAGGCTCGTTTGTGCGGGAGCAACTGCACTTGACGAACCGGCAATTGGCTCGTCAAAGCGGAATTTAGTAACCCCGACCAGCACCCGACCCTGTCGTATAGCCTCGATTTTTGCCTGCCAGGCCTGCTCGATCTGTTCGCTGACCCAGCCGGACGCCAGACCAGCGAGTAGCCCGCCCTGCTGTTCTACCATCAGAAATAAGGACCAGGCTCCTTCGACCAGTTGATGCGTCATCGTCTCAACATAGTACGATCCTGCCGACGGATCAGCGACTTTATCCAGATAGCTTTCGACTTTCAGCAACACCGACACGTTACGGGCAATGCGTTGGCTAAAGGCTGATGGAGCGCCCAGCACAGCGTCGAAGGGATGAACCGTCAGCACGTCCGCCCCACCGATGACGGCTGCCATCGCTTCGGTTGTCGACCGGAGCAGGTTGGTGTTGGGGGTAGCCTTCGCATCGTAAAAGGTGGACGTCTGTGCGTGAATATATGGGGCCGGTACGCTAGCCTGTTTGTAGTATCCCAGCAGACGGAACCACGATACCCGCAACGCCCGCAGCTTGGCAATCTCCAAAAAATAACTTGTTCCAACCGATACAGACAGGATAGTCCGGCTTACCAAGTCACTAACTGGCAGACCAGCATCCGTCAGAGCGTCGTACTGATCGGTCAGGTTACTGAGCAGGAACGCCAGCTCCTGGGTCGCCGTTGCTCCGGCGTTGTGAAACACATGGCTACTGGCGCATATCGTTCGGAAGCGGGGAGCGTTTACCGCCAGTTGGGTAGCGTCGGCTGTTTGAAACCCTTCAGGTATTATTGCGGTGCGAACGTACTGCGCAATCGGGTCACTTAACAGGCCACCCCGCCACTGATAGGGTGCGACGGACCGTAGCGCATTCAGTAGAACACCGGGTTGGTCGGTCTGGAAAAAGACGGGCGTTTCACTTAGTTTGATATCCTTGAGCAAGCGCGACAGTTGCGTCTGATCGAACTGGTCGGGGAGTGTCAGCATGAGTGCGTCTGCCCCGCCGTCGAGTGCCTGCCGCAGTGATGCATTCGCCTGGGCGGCATCCTGTACGGCTCGTTCAGGCGCATTGAGCCAGCCAGCATCGGAGCGTTGCGCCGACTGAATTAGTTCCAGCGGCAAACCGGTCAGGGCGTCGGTAGTGTAGTACGGTTCCAGCATAAAACCCTCCGGTGTTACCCAACGTAGCCCTTCATCGGCCCGTTCGTCTTTTAATTCCCGACGGACCTGTTGTTGCCAGTCGCTGAACGCAGTGGGCTTATCGTGTTGTGATGAAGACGTGTTCATACCGGATTATGTTGCCTTATTGCGGGTAAAAGTAGTACTTTCTCTTTTTCAGGACAATGTGGCTCCCCTGTATCGCTAGGCCATGGTCAGGTTGCATTATTCAAAGGGATTGTCTTACGGCGTTGGCCCAGCCTTCGTTTCGCGGTATTTTCGCCTGACAATGGTCGAAACAGCTCACCGGGCCAGATATTTCCCTACATTTGTCTCCCTTTTTCGCATCCCATAACGTAACGCATCACCTTATCCGTGAACGGAACTCACCAACCCGGCCCACAACGCGAAGTAACTACGGTATGGAACCGTTGCCTGGCCGTGATTCGTGACATCGTACCGGAGCAAAGTTTCAATACCTGGTTTGAGCCAATTGTACCGCTTCGACTCAACGGAACGATTCTGACGATTCAGGTACCCAGTGAGTTTTTCTACGAGTGGCTGGAGGAAAATTTCGTTCATGCCCTGCGCCGGGCCCTCGACACCGCAATCGGTCGCGAAGGGCAGCTCGAATACTCGATCATTGTCGATAAAGGAAACGCGCAGAACCGCCCACTGACGGTCAACGTACCAACGACCAAGTCGCCCCAAACAGCTAAACCCGACAACGTCAACCCCGACATTCTGAAGAGTCCTTTCCAGCTGAAGGATCTCGATTCGCTGACACTTGACTCATACCTCAACCCGACGTACACGTTCGACAATTATGTCGAAGGTGACTGTAACCGGCTGGCCCGGTCGGCGGGGTACGCGGTAGCCGAGCGGCCGGGCGTTACGTCGTTCAACCCGCTGATGATTTACGGCGGGGTTGGGCTAGGAAAAACGCATCTGGTGCAGGCTATTGGCAACTATATCAAGAACAACAGCCAGAACAAATTCGTCCTGTACGTTACGTCGGAGAAATTTACCAACCAGTTTCTTAACGCCGTCCGGACCGATGGCATCCGCGATTTCACGTCGTTCTACATGCAGGTCGACGTGCTGGTGATCGACGACGTGCAGTTCCTTCAAAAAAAGGAGAAGACGCAGGAAATCTTTTTCCATATTTTCAATCACCTACACCAGTCGGGCAAGCAGATCATCATGACGTCGGACCGGGCACCCCGCGCCCTCGACGGGCTGGAAGACCGGTTGCTGTCGCGCTTCAAATGGGGTTTATCGGCTGACTTACAGACGCCGGACCTTGAAACACGCATTGCCATCATCCAGAAAAAGCTACAGGCCGAGGGCATTTACATCGAAGACGCAGTGATTGAGTATCTGGCCCACAGCGTCAATACCAACGTCCGCGAACTGGAAGGGGTGATCGTATCGCTTATGGCGCAGGCCTCGCTCAACCGGCGCGACATCGACCTGGAACTGGCCAAGAGTACGCTGCGTAACATTGTCGAAGATTCCGAGCGTGAAGTCACCATCGATTCGGTTCAGGAAGCCGTTGCCGATTATTTTAACGTGACGGTGGCCGACCTGAAAGCCAAAAGCCGCAAGCGCGAACTGGTTCATCCGCGTCAGGTGGCGATGTATCTGGCGAAAGAAAAAACGGATCTATCGCTCAAATCCATCGGCTATCATTTCGGCGGACGCGACCACAGCACCGTCATTCATGCCGTGCAGACGATCAGCGATCTGGTGGCCAAGCCGTCGGAAACGCGCAACGCCGTGGAAAAGCTGGAAGCCTTATTCAAATAGTTGCGACGCAGCCGTGGCTCCTACCCTGCTCCGTCGGTCGCAACTCGATACCCACGCCTGGAACGACTGTGTTGCCAGCGCGATCAATCCACTGCTATACGGTTACAGCTGGTACCTCGACGCGGTATTGCCCGCCCCCAACTGGCAATGGCAGGCACTGGTTCAGACCGACGAACAAGGTCGGTATACGGCTGTGATACCCATTCCCCTGCGCCGGAAAGCCGGACGCT
>JAKONH010000611.1 GCA_022702045.1 Spirosomataceae bacterium | reverse complement strand
GAACACGGTCCACACAGCATTGTCATGGCCCCCGACAAGAAATCACTCTACGTCATTTCCGGGAACCATACCGATGTACCCCAAATGGATGCGTACAGACTGCCCTCGAACTGGAAAGAAGACAATCTGTTTCCGCTTATTAAAGACCCGCGTGGTCATGCCGTCGACCGGATGGCACCGGGCGGCTGGGTCGCTAATATCGACCCGGAAGGAAAACGCTGGGAGTTGATGGGCGCGGGTTTTCGTAATGCCTTCGACGTCGCTTTTAACGAAGCGGGTGATATGTTCACGTATGATTCGGACATGGAATGGGACTTTGGCACGCCTTGGTACCGCCCCACGCGCATTTGCCACGTCACCAGTGGCGCTGAGTTCGGCTGGCGCACCGGCGACAGTAAATGGTTGCCCGGCAATCCCGACAACCTGCCTCCTGTGCTGAACATCGGACAGGGCTCGCCTACTAATGTCGTTTATGGCGGGGATTCCAGATTTCCGAAAAAGTACCGTGAATCGCTGTTTGCCTTCGACTGGAGCTTTGGAATTATTTATTCCATCCACCTGAAACCCAAAGGCGCTACCTATGAGGGCGAGCGCGAAGAGTTTATTTCGGGTACGCCCCTGGCGGTGACGGACGGAGTTTTCGGTCCCGACGGTGCCCTGTATTTCCTGACCGGTGGTCGTCGGCTGGAGTCGGACCTGTATCGGGTGTATTACAACGGTAACGAAAAGACAGCCCCACAAACACCAGTGCTCACCGCTGAACACAAACTGCGCACCAGCCTGGAGGAATACCACAAAGGGCCTAACCCGAATGCGCTGACGGCAGCATGGCCCAACCTGAACCACCCGGATCGCTTTGTCCGGTATGCGGCCCGTATTGCCGTGGAGCATCAACCCGTGGCGCAATGGCAGGAGAAAGCGCTTGCCGAAACCGACCCACAACGGGCCACACAGGCTATCGTTGCCCTGGCCCGGCAAGGTAGCCCCGACCTGAAAAGCAAGGCATTAGCCACGCTGATGAAGATCAACTATGATCAGTTGTCCGAGTCGCAACAGTTTGACATGACAAGAGCGTTCGAGTTGATTTTCACGCGTATGGGTGCACCCGAAGCCGCTGATAAAGCCAACGTCATCGCGTATCTGTCACCGAAGTACCCCGCGAAAACCGCCCTACTTAACCGGGGCCTGAGCAAAGTATTGATCTATCTGGAAGCGCCGGGTGTCATCGAGAAAACGCTGACGCTAATGGACAAAAAAGACGAGCCCGGCAGCAACAACTTGGGGCTGGAAACGGCGACCGCTTCGTCGGACCTGATTCTGCGCAATCCGCAGTATGGTATGGACATCGCCAAGATGCTGGCGAAAGTGCCACCGCTGCAACAGACATACTATGCGGTGATGCTTAGCCGGGAGGCTACCGGCTGGACACCCGCCCTGCGCGACAAATACTTCACCTGGTTTGGCAATGCATTCAAATACGAGGGCGGTCGCAGCTACGTCGGCTTCATTGACCGGGCGCGGAAACTGGCGCTGGTTCACGTACCGAAAGAACAGTTCGAGAAATACAACAAACTGTCTGGTGCCGACCTGCTAACGAGTTCGGGTAACGACATAGCCATGAGCGGCTACGCACCGAAAGGTCCCGGTCGTCGCTGGACACTCGATAATGCCGTCGCCATGCTTGATACCGGCTCGCATCATCCCGATTTTGCCACCGGCCAGAAAATCTACTCGGCAATTCTGTGTTCTCATTGCCACGCGATAAGCGGCAGCGGTGGCGACATAGGCCCCGACCTGACCCAACTGGGAACTCGCTTCTCGAACAAGGACATTCTCGAAGCCATCATCGAACCCAGCAAGACGGTATCCGATCAGTACGCATCGACGGTGTTTGTCCTGAAAAATGGTCAGTCAGTCGTCGGGCGGCTGGTCAACGAAGACAGAGCGAATTATATCATTTCGCAAAATCCGTTTGCCGCCGATCAGACCCGGAAGATTCCGAAGAAAGATGTAACAACCAAGCGGTACTCGCCCGAATCGATCATGCTTCCTGGTCTTATCAACAGCTTAAACGCCGATGAACTGAAAGACCTGATGGCTTACCTGAAATCGGGCGGTAACCAGAAAAATGAAGTCTACAAAGCCGGCGGTAAGTAATCAACTACCCCACCCCAACCCAACCCCTCCCCGTTAGGGAGGGGCTTAAAGCTACTTAGGCGAAGCCCCTCCCTAACGGGGAGGGGTTGGGGTGGGGTCTATTCTACGTCAAAACCATTCACGATGCGAACACGATATGTAATCGGTATGGCCATGCTGCTGCTCGGCACAGTCACCACCAGTCATGCCCAACGGAAGAAAAACAAAGACGGTTTCGTCGCCATTTTCGACGGTAAATCACTGAACGGCTGGGATGGCGACAAAACGTACTGGCGCGTGGAAGACGGTTGTCTGACCGGCGAAATCACGCCCGAAAAACTGCTAAAGACCAACTCGTTTATTATCTGGCAGGGCGGCAAGCCCGCCGATTTTGAGCTGGTAGGTCAGTTTAAAATAACGGAAGCCGGTAACTCCGGTATCAACTACCGTAGCGATCAGCTCACCGACGTTCCCTATGCGCTGCGGGGCTATCAGGCCGACATCGACGGGAAGAAC
>JAKONH010000599.1 GCA_022702045.1 Spirosomataceae bacterium | reverse complement strand
GGGGGACGGTGATTTCATTGTAAAACCACTCGGCCTCGACGCCTTCTGGAATGGGATAGCGCAGGTGAACCGATGGTCCTCGCCGACCCCAGTAGAAAAAGTTGCCTTCGTCGGAGCGGACAAACGCCGTATGGTCATCGATGGATTCGCCACTAATACCCAAGTCCGTGATGTCTGCATAGGTAGGACCGGTTTTGCTAATGCCGACCAGGCGAATGGCTACGTAACCAGCCTGCACAATCGACCATTGTCCCAGGGGCTGATCCGTTAACGTAGTTCCTGAAACCGTTATGTCTTTGGCCTGATTGGCGACGAGTATGCGCAGTCGGCTCGTACCGGCGGGCACCCGCATTATAGCCGACAGCGTTAGGTTACCTGGTTTGGCCAGCCGAACGTAGGTGGTGAGCGTGTCGACCTGAGCTGCCCAGTTTTTTACCCCTTCTTTCGTGATGGTAGCCGTGGTGGTGCTCTGTGCCGACGTTGTTACCCAGCTGTTACCGCCTACCGGTACCCGGACTACGTTAGCCCCATGCTGAACCGGTTCCTCCGGCGGTGCGGATACAGATCTGCAGGTAAGCAGGCTTACGCTGAACAAACACAGCCAGTTTAGTAGGGTCATGTATTGTGAACGAAATTTTAGAGGTGTACTTGGCTAACAGGGTTGTTTAGGGTCGTAACGATCACCTTCACCGTCCTCTGCGGTTGTCTGAAAAATAATTTCTGTCATCCTGAGCCTGCAAGGGATCTTCGCAAATAGGCGGTTTATTTCCTTCAGCCGAAGATCCCTCACAGGCTCGGGATGACAGAAAAGGTGATTTTAATAGAAATAGTACTTACCCCGATAACCACGCATCATAGTGGATTCTGCTGGAGGTTTCTGTTCAGGACGATCTCCGATTCGGGAATCAGGTGAACGACCTGCTTGTCGGTGGCGGGGACGGTTTGCTGGCCATTGGTCGTGTTATGAAAACCAGGATAATTCCGCACCAGATTCCGATTGTTGCGGAACAAATCGTATGGGCGGTGCCCTTCAAAGGCCAGTTCGAGCCGTCGTTCCTGTAGTACGACGTCGAGCACCGATGTCAGCCCTTTCAGGTCAGACGTCGCGTAGAGTTCGGACCCCGTCAGGCCGGCCCGCTGCCGGATGAGGTTGACGTCGGCAATGGCTTTGGCGGATTCACCGGTTTTGGCATACGCTTCGGCCCGGTTCAGATATACTTCCGCCAGCCGCAGCACCACGGGCGAACTCAGGGTGGGCAAACCACCCTGATTCGAGAATTTGGTAATGTACACCTTGTCGATGTTGTTCCGGCGTTCCTGCGCGCCCGTAGACGTCAGCTTTCTGACCAGAAATGACCGGCGCTTATCGTTCGTAAACGTGTTGACCAGGTCCTGGTATTCCTGCGACGCGTATACTTCGCCATAGCCCACGCCCCCCGGCGAAGTGTAATACATCGACCCCAGCGAGCCCCAGGTGCGGTCGTCTTTCAGCGTGTGCTTGATCGCATAGATAATTTCCCGATTCTGCTCATTGTCGACCGTATAAAAATCAGGGACCTGCGTCGGTGTAGCGAGTGCATAGCGACCGTCGGCAATGACCAGATTGGCGTAGGTAATGGCATTGGCGTTGTCGTTCATGTACAAATACACCCGCGAGAGCAGCGCGTTGGCCGCTGCCGGACTGGCGTAGCTGTTGGTGCGTACCGTAGTCATCAGCTTGGCCGATCGCTGTAGCTCGCTGATAACGAAGGCGTACACCTCTTTCACCGTAGCCCGACTGGCATTGTCGTCGGCTCTGGTGTCGGTCTTGATCGGGATGCCCAGATTCGTTTCAGGACTCTGCGTGTACGGGCGGCCAAACAGCCGAACCAGATCGAAATGGACCATGGCCCGTATGAACAGGTTTTCGCCTAGCAGTTGATCCAGTTCTTTCGAACTGCCTTCCTGGATGGCGCTAATAACCTTGTTGCAGCCGATAATAGCCTGATACCCTTTTCGATAAATCGCCAGCGTATTGCCCTGATCGGTGGTATGGCGGTAGGTATAGGTTAGAAAGAGCGGGTCGGTAGTGGTGCCGCTCAGCGTGATGTTGTCGCCCGGATACTCGTTCATGATAAACAGGTTACGGGTGTAGTCGGCGTCTTTGATAAAGGCGTAGTTACCATCTGTGGCGGCTCGCAGGCCCTGCGCGTTTTGCAGGATGGCGTCTTCGGGTAGGCCGTTGTACGGCGTTTTGTCGATGCTACAGGCCGACGCCAGCAGGGTCAGACTCAACAGAGTAGCGCGAAAAATGAGCGGTTTCATAGATGGGGCGGCTTAGAAATTGAGTTGAACACCAAAGACGAATTTCCGGCTGAACGGGTACTTTGTGCCGACGTCGCCGGTTTCTGATACGTCGGGGTCGATGCCGGAGAATTTCGTGATGGTAAACAGGTTATCAGCGGAGGCTGACAGCCGCACGTTGCTCAGCTTGGCCCGGCTAATCAGGGTTTTTGGCAAGTCGTAACTGAGCGTGACGTTGCGCAAGCGCAGGTAATTGCCGTTTTCGAGAAAGCGCGACGAAGGGCGCTGCGCATTCTTATTCCCACCGATGACGTATTTGGGATGCGTGGCGATGTCGCCGGGCTTTTCCCATCGGCTCCAGTTGGGTTGCAGCGCCATCAGGTTGTAGCGGTCATAGGCACCGTCGTTGTCGAACAGGTTCCGGTCGCCGTTGTATAGCGTAACCCCCGCTGCGTAGGTGAAGAATCCGTTCAGCTCGAATCCTTTCCAGCTCAGCACCTGCCGGATACCGCCGAACAGTTTCGGGTTGGCGTTGCTGCCGATAAATTGCAGCGTGGCTTCGTTATAGTTGTTAGTGGTCGTGGCGGTGCCGTCGGTGTTGAGCTTCTGCCAGAGCGGGTCGCCGGTTGCCGGGTCAACACCTTCCCAGCGCCGGAGATACCAACTGTTGAGGGGCATGTCGAGCGCAAACGGACGCTGCCCATTGGCGACAAATGTCCGGTCGCCGTACAGCGCCGTTACTTTGTTGCGGTTAAGACCGGCGTTGACTTCAGCACGCCAGGTAAACGCATTGTTTTGTATAATATCGCCCGACAGTACCACTTCCAGCCCCTGATTTCGAACGGCCCCGACGTTCTCGGTAATAAAGGCGTACCCGCTGGTGCCCTGCAACGGCCGGTTGAACAGCAGGTTATCAGTCAGCCGGTTATAGGCATCGACGGATACGTTGAGCCGGTTCCAGAGCGTCGCGTCGACACCGATGTTGGCATTATTGGATATTTCCCACGACAGGTTTGGATTCTCGATGCGGGTCGGCATGGCCGATGGGACGCCTGCATACTGTCCCGTCAGGCTGTAAAGGCCCTGCGAAGCATAGTCGCTGATCCCGTCGGCGTTGCCGGTGGTTCCATAGCTAAGCCGGACTTTCAGATTGTTGATCGTCGTGTTGTTGCGCAGGAAGGCTTCGTTGGAGGCAATCCAGGTCAGGCCCACGGCGTAGAAGTTGCCGTACTTCCGGTCGCGGCCGAACTTCGATGAGCCATCGCGCCGGAACGAGGTCGTGACGAGGTATTTTTCGTTGTAGCCGTAGTTCGCCTGAAACAGGTACGACTGAAAGGCGTTGTCGGTCTTGGTGCCATTGATACTCTCGGGCTGCGAGGTAGCGTCCAGAATGTTCAGCCCGGAGAAAATGCCTTTACCCGTCGCGCCAAGCGATTCGTAATAATACGTCTGGTACTCGTAGCCCGCCAGTCCGTCGAGGCTGTGGCCGTTGCCAAAGCTACGCCGGAACTTGAACAGATTCGAGGTCAGCAGATTGTAGTTGTTGCTGCTAAAGTCGGTAAGTCGGCCGAGCACGTCGGCAGCCGCGTTACCCCGCAAATCCTGGTTGCTTTCGCTGCCGTAAATGGTTGTCTGCGCCCGGTTGGTCGTCGAGAAGGATAGCCAGGGTAACAGATCGTACTCAATTTTCAGTAATGCATCGCCGGCCAGCGTTTTCTCTTTGAACGTGTTGAACTGCTGGTTGTAGATGAAGTTTGCGTTATCGCGACCGTACCACCGCTTGGCCCCTGTGATGGGGTTGTAGGGCGCGCCGTTGTAATACGGATCATCGTAGGGCAGGTAGGTGTACGCGCCGTACAGCGACCCGTTGCTGTTGTCGTACCCCCGCGTGACAGTCCCGGCGGTGTTCAGACTGATCCGCAGTTTATCGCTTAGGCTGTGGCTAAAGTTGAGTCGCAGCCCGAACCGATTCAGGCCGGTACCCCGCAGGATACCGTCTTCCTGGTAATAGTTGCTGCTCAGAAAAAAGCGGGTTTTGTCGCTGCCACCGGCTGCGCTGAGTTCGGCCAATGTGTTGCCTGCCGGGTGAAACGCCTGATCGAACCAGTTTGTATTGGCGTTAGTCTCGGGCGTGGGTAGATACGTGTTGACATCGGCAGTGGGGCGGTCACGCTGGAAAACAGCACGTTGAAGGTCGTACAGCTGCGTACCGTTCAGCAGGCCGAAATTGCCCAGGCTCAGGTAGCCGACACCTTTATTGAACCGGGCCGTGATTTGCGGTTTGCCGGACGTGCCCCGCTTGGTGGTCACGACGACAACACCGTTGGAAGCCCGTGCGCCGTACAAGGCAGTGGCCGACGCATCTTTGAGCACCGTAATCGTTTCGATATCGCTGGGGTTGGGAATCCCGCCAATGACGCCGTCGACCACGTACAGGGGGTCCGAACTGGCCGTTAGCGTCCCGACGCCCCGAATGAGTACTTTAGGGGGTACCCGCGGGTCGCCCGATGAGTTTCCCACGAACACCCCGGCTGCTTTACCCTGTAGCAATTGCCCCAGGTTGTTCGTTGTCACGTCTTTCAGCTCTTTGGCCGATATCGCCTGTGCGGAGCCGGTCAGGTTTTTCTGAGTCGTTGTCGTGTAGCCCAAGACCACCACTTCGTTCAGACTTTTGTTATCGCTGACCAGCCGGATGCTAATTGAGGTCTGATTACCCACCGTTGCTTCCTGCGACACGTAACCGACTGAGCTGTACACCAGCACAGCGCTGGCATCGCTGACAGACAACTGATAGCGACCGTTGCCATCCGTCGTAGTGCCGCGTGTCTGCCCCTTGACGACGACGTTGACGCCGGGAACGCCCAGTCCATTTTCGGCATCGGTGACCTGCCCGCTTAGGGAAACCGGTGCTTGTGCCCGGCTGGTCAGGGTGATGAACAGCAGCATGACCAGCCATAACCAACGTGCTGACGCGCTACTGATGGACAATGCTTGTAGACAAGTTTGATTCATAGTGGTGTCGGTTTATACAGGAGAGAAAAGAGAAATATGCTGAGCAAATGGTAACTGACTCCTCGGCCTATGCCTTCACAGACCGCTATTCCCCAGTCGGTTAGCCTTGGTAAAAGCAGCTAACGTTGCCGGTCTGTGAAAACATAGACCGGGGGGGCTTGCGTTGATCAGGTAACCAGGTAGTGCAGACGGCTATGAGTACAGTTGGCTCAGACAGGAAGATGGACAGGTCTGATACCAGGCTGTGTGACCACTTAAGCCGGAACTAATAGACGTCGTTCAGGCCGAAAATCGGCTTGTTGGTTTTCCACCTGCCGCGCGTGAAATCGGGGATGTCGACGGGCTTGCTGCCTTTGGCGATGCTTTCTTCCGATAGGGGGCTAATGGCGCTCCAGGCGGCTGCATCGTAGACGTCCATGGGCGGAGCCGTCTGGTTTTTGATGGCTTCGATAAAGCCCCGCAGGACAAAAAAATCGATGCCGCCGTGTCCGGCGTTCTGCGCTGTCTGCGCGTGCTGTTTCCAGAGCGGGTGGTCGTATTTTTCCTGATAAGGCGCAAACGGCTCCCACTGGTGCGGCTTGGGACTTTTTCCCTCCAGATAGATCATGTCGTTGTCGTCCATCCAGATGCCTTCGGTACCCTGTGCCCGAAAGCCCAGCGAGTAGGGGCGGGGGGAGTTAGTGTCGTGAATGATGACGATGTTTTCGCCATTGGCGCATTCGACCATCGTCGTGACGACGTCGCCAAGCTTGAAATTGACCTTTGCGTTCGGGTGGTTTTCACCACCGTGGTCGACCACGTATTTGTGCAGCCCCCGGCTTTTGGTAGCCATGCTGGTGAGCCGCACAAACTGATTCCCCCGGTTGATGTTGAGCCAATGCGCGACCGGCCCCAGTCCGTGCGTTGGGTACAGATCGCCGTTGCGGTCAACGGAGTGCTGGGTGCGCCAGCTGGCTTCCGAGAACACCCCTTTGCCAAACTCCGCGCCAACGCCGTGGCCCTTACCGTCGTTGAATTTGATGTTGCGCAGATCGTGTTCATACCCGCAGTGGGCGTAGGTCATCTCGCCGAACATCCCCTGACGAACCATGTTGAGGATGGCCATCACGTCGCGCCGATAGCAGACGTTTTCCAGAATCATGCAGTGCGATTTGGTCTTCTCGTACGTGTCGACCAGATCCCAGGACTCCTTGAGTGTAACCGTGGCCGACACTTCCAGCCCAGCATACTTGCCCGCTTTCATCGTGGCAATGGCCATTGGCACGTGCCATTCCCAGGGCGTTGCAATGACTACGCCGTCGATATCGTCGCGTTTGAGCAACTGTTCGAAGGCTTTGTCGCCCTTGGTGTAGGTGGCGGGCGCTTTCCGACCCGCCTTCGAAATCATCGCGTTGGCGCGGGAGATGGCATCGTCGGAAATGTCGCATAAGGCGACTACGTCGACGTCCGGGCGGTACAACGCCTGCTGCAAATGGCTCCGCCCGCGTAAGCCAAGTCCAATAAAAGCCAGCCGAACCGTAGCGAGCATCGGTGGCTGATCGTGGGCTAATGTCGATGTAACGAAAGATGGTAGGAGCGATGCGGCTGCACTGCTGACAGCGGCTGTTTTTAGAAAAGAACGACGGGTAGTTGGTGTCATGAGCGTGCGTAGGGTTGGACTAGCTATGCGGTTGACCATGCCTGATGCAGGCAGTTAATGAATACTTAAAAGTAGGTCTGCTATCGACGTTCGTAAAGGCTTGTAACTAGTCGCCATCCGTGAAATCGTGCCATTCACTGTGCGCAAACGATTGTCCTGCCATGCGCAAACGTTTGTCCAAAACCGAAAATAATTTCGCCGTTTAGCCTATTTTGCGTAGCTTAAAGAGGAAACTGGCTCGTCTCATAAAAGAAATGACAACTATCAAAGCAATTGCCCGTCAATTGAAGGTGTCGCCATCGACGGTGTCGAGGGCGCTGCAGGATAACCCGCGCATCGGGCAGAAAACGCGCGATGCCGTGCGTGAACTAGCGGCTCAGTTGCACTACACACCCAGTCAGACGGCCCGTAATTTGCGCAGCGGAAAAACCGCCGTCTTTGCCATGGTGCTGCCGGAGATTCGGGAAAATTTCTTTTCAGAGGTGGTCAATGGCGTTGAGGAACTGGCGTTTCAGCATCACTACAGCGTTGCGCTCTATCAATCGCACGACTCTTATGAACGAGAGCAGCAGATCCTGTCGATGCTGACCCGTAACCAGGTCGACGGGGTAATGCTGTCAGTGGCGAAAGAGTCGCAGCAGTTCGGCCATATTCAGCACCTGATCGACCGGGGCGTTCCGCTCGTGCTGTTCGACCGGATTCCACCCTACATCAACACGCATCAGGTTGGCTGCGATATGGAAAAAGGAGCATACGACGCGACGAAATGGCTGTCGGGGCAGGGGTTTCGGCGAATTGCACTGCTGAATGGACCTTACCCGCTTGTCGCCAGCGAAGATCGGTACCGGGGCTACATTCGGGCGCTGATCGAAGAAAAGCTGCCCGTCGAAAACGCACTTGTCAAACGGGTTGACCTGACGGCCGACGACACAATTCGAAAAATGACGCAGCTGATCGAGTCGGCCCATCGCCCCGATGCCGTGCTGGCCTTTAATGATTACGTGGCGCTGGACGCCATGCAAGTCTGTCGCCGGCAGGGCCTGCGTATCAACGAGGATATTTCGTTCGTTAGTTTCGCCAATCTGCCGCTAACGGCCTACATGGATCAGTCGCCCCTGGCGTCCGTCGAGCAGCACCCGTATCAGATTGGCCACAAAGCTGTCGAGATCCTGCTGTCCCTGAACGACTCAGCGAGTGGAACGTCGGCGGACGATTTTCAGCGCGTCGTGCTGGACCCGCAACTGGTGGTACGGTTGCCGTAATCCGCAATGTAAACAGGTTAATCGCAAAGCCGGGCTTATATCTTGCGAATGCCGGCTGTACTGGCCTTACGGAATCAACCGTTCGGCCCGGAGTCTGGTGAAGAGATCGAAAAACGAGTCGCGCGTGTTCTGATACACGGTGAAGCCCAGCTTACGGCTTTTCGACATATCCGTCATCACTTCGATGGGTCGGCTCAAATCCAGATCGGTATGCCAGGCCGACGCCAGCCGGTTCAGGTCCGGCTCGTTCAATCCGTGGGTAGCGGCTATGTCTGCCCACAACGCACTGTCTTGCGCCAGTTCCGCTTCCAGCGGGCGAATGGTACCGTCAAATCCCCTGGCTTCAATGCCGAACCAGTTGGCCAGTTGCTGCCAGAGCCAGTTCCAGCGGAATACATCACCGTTGGCCACGTTGAAGGCCTGGTTGTGAGCAGCCTCAGTCATAGCCGCCCAAAGCATGTGCTGGGCTAAAATCCGGGCATCGGTCACGTCCGATATTCCGTTCCACTGAGCCTCCGAGCCGGGGAACTGAAACGGCCGCCCGGTTTCCTTACAGATCGATGCGTAGACTGCCAGGGTCGTGCCCATGTTCATCATGTTGCCTACCGCTTTGCCAATGACCGTGTGCGGCCGGTGAATGCTCCAGGTGAAGCCATCCCGTTCAGCAGCCGCATACACCTCATCTTCCTGCGCGTAATAAAAGTTTTCGATGGGCAGCCGGGGGTGTTCTTCCCGAACGGGCGTTTGGGGCAACGTACCCGCCTTTGCGTAAGCCTCAAACGGTCCCAGGTAGTGTTTCAGTCCCGTGACCAGTGCCACGTGCTGCACCGTTTTCTTTGTCGAAACGGCCGTCAGCAGGTTGCGAACCATCAGGCTGTTAACCCGAATGTTCTCCGCTTCGGTGTCGTTACGCATCCAGCTGGTAATGAACACGTGGGTGGGGCTAACCTCAGCCAGGGCTGTGTTCAGACTATCCGGGTTTAACAGATCGGCGGCAACGGGAAGCAGCCCCTCCGGGCCTGTGCCGGGCGTACGAGCCAGCCCGTACACCGTCCAGTTGTGGGCAAGTAGTGTTTCGGCCAGATTACTGCCCGTGATGCCGCTGACCCCAACGACAAGTGCTTTTTTCTGCATAATTTGATAGGTCATTCTGCATTCGCTGGGTTTGCCGAATGCACGTCTCCTACTACCTAAGTCACAAACCGTGCGTTCTGTTTACAACGAATGATGTTAGGCACCGGCGGTTCACTTTGCTGGCGGGTTTAACTGACGGCCAGCGTTGATAACGGCCTGATTGACCTGCCGAACCCGATTTACGTTCATTTTCTCCACCGCCCGGTCGTAGGTCAGCAGCCCGTTGACCTCGTGTTCCACATCGGTTGTCTGGGTGTAGATGGCCACGCTAAGCCCCCGGTAGCGCATCAGCTGCTCAACCTGATCCAGTACGAAA
>JAKONH010000584.1 GCA_022702045.1 Spirosomataceae bacterium | reverse complement strand
ATGAGACTGTCGGGCAGATCGAATTTAAATTCGGATAACTTCATAGCAGATCAGCACTGAAAAAGAACGGCTTACTTTTTTTCAAAGGCCGCAAAGATAAAAATTAAACCCGAAAACTTCGTCAGCTCCCGGGTTTAATTCTTGGATATATGCGTAAAATCCTTATCAATTTGCCGCAAACGGATCAATTGGCTGAACGGCTCCTTCTGTATTGACTGTCGGCCGCTCGCCTACATTGAATTTAGCCATCAATTCGGGCGACACTTCCGCGTATGTGCCCTGGGCCATGACGAACACGCCTTTTGTGCCATTGCTGGTGGTAATAGCGTAAACTGTCATTTCGTCGCCAGGGTCGGAGGTGCCTTCAAACCGATGAAACTCGTCGACCAGAAAATCGTCGCCTTTAAATTGTGTATCGCTGTTCTGCTCTTTCAGATGGTCTTTTTTTGCTTCGAACTGGTGCGTATAACCGCGTTCGCTAAGCGATTCCATTGCCTGCGTCACCGTGTCGTAATTAGCCATGATCGTGTCGTTTAATAGGTAAATGGGCGTCAGAAACCTGATTTGCCGGGTTTGTGTCTGATTAACCTCCAACCTGCTGGATAGTTTTAGCCCGATGCGAATCCTGTGACCATCAAATGCCAGTCTGTAGGAATATAATGCCTGTGGCAAACAGACTCGGGTACTTCGTTCGTTAATGGAGAATTAATCTTAACGTCAGCACGCTACCTATGAGCACACAATTGGTCCATAAACACAGATGGATGGCCTTGATTATAGTGGCTGGATTATCCGCCTGTAATACGCCAGACCCTGAACTGATAGACACTACTTTTCCCGATCGTATTGCGTTTACGGCCCCCCGTCAATACCCGGAAGGTATTGCTTATGCGCCCACACTGGATAAGTTTCTGGTCAGTTCACTGACGCAGGGAAAGGTCGGTTCCGTCGATCGAAATGGGGTTTACACCGACGTAATTTTTAACGATTCACAGCTTATTGCGGCCGTAGGCATCAAAGTGCGCAACGGGCTTCTGTACGTCTGCAACGGTGATTTAGGTGTGTCCGAGAAATCAACCACAGCGTCAGCTATGAAAACGGCCGGGCTATTTGTATATGATCTGTCGACGAATCAACCTGTACGCCGGGTCAATCTGGCGTCGTTGTTGCCAACGGCTAATCACTATGCCAACGATATTGCATTCGACAATCAGGGTACTGCGTACGTGACCGATTCGTTTGCACCCGTGATCTATCGGGTGCCGGCCGACGCTAATCAGGCACCGACTATTCTAAGGCGCGATACGCTCTTCACTGGACAGAATGTCAACCTGAATGGCATCGTCTACCATCCCGATAATTTTCTGATTGTGGGCAAAGCTAACGAAGGCAAACTATTCAAAGTCGATTTGGTGAACCCTAGTAGTACCTCCGCGGTGTCACCGATCACACTAAGTGCTCCACTACCAAGCTGCGACGGTATGTTGCTGTACAACAACGAATTGTATGTCGTGCATGAGCGGACAAAAATGGCGCGGGTCACCAGTTCAGATGGCTGGAAAACGGCCACTGTCGCCCGGGTCGATCCCAGCGGTTACGAGGATGCGACGACCAATACGGAAGTCAACGGATCGATCTACGCCCTAAATGCGCGCATCAGCGAAGTGAGTGCGGCCGCAATGACAAAGAATCCATCATCGCTGACGGCCAGTGCCTATAGTATTAAGAAGTTTCAACCCTAACCAAACAGAAGCGGGTCGGCAGTTTGCCGACCCGCTTCTGTTTTAGCACAACGGTGTTAGTTGATTTTCAACACGGCCATGAAGGCTTCCTGTGGAATCTCAACGTTACCAACCTGACGCATCCGTTTCTTCCCTTTCTTCTGCTTGTCGAGCAGTTTGCGTTTCCGCGAAATATCACCGCCGTAACATTTGGCGAGTACGTCTTTGCGCAGGGCGCTCAGGGTTTCACGGGCAATAATTTTCTGACCGATGGCGGCCTGAATAGCAATCTCAAACTGCTGACGGGGTATCAACTCCCGAAGTTTCTCGCATAGTTTTTTACCCCATTCGTACGACTTCGACCGGTGAACAATGGCCGACAGGGCATCGACCTTATCCCCGTTCAGCATCACGTCCAGTTTTACCATGTCGGATTCGCGGTTGTCCATGAACTCGTAATCGAGCGAGGCATAGCCACGAGAAATGGTTTTAAGCTTGTCGAAGAAGTCAAATACGACCTCAGCCAAGGGCATCTCGAACTGCAGTTCGACCCGGTCGGCAGTAAGATAGACTTGGTTCTTAAGATTAGAGCGTTTGTCCATGCACAGGCCCATAATGCCACCAACGTACTCGGCTTTCGTAATGATCTGCGCCCGAATAAACGGCTCTTCAATATAATCGATCAGGTTCGGCTCGGGCATCTCAGCAGGTGCCGATACCTGTAGTTCCTCACCTTTGGTTGTCATGACTTCAAACCGTACCGAAGGTACCGTCGTGATAACCGTCATATCGAATTCGCGCTCGAGCCGCTCCTGCACAATTTCCATGTGCAGCATACCCAGAAAGCCGCAGCGGAACCCAAAACCAAGAGCCGCCGACGTTTCGGGTTCCCAGACCAGAGCTGCGTCGTTTAGCTGTAGCTTTTCCATGGCGTCACGCAGGTCTTCGAACTCGCTGGTCTCAACGGGGTAAATACCGGCAAACACCATTGGTTTAACCTCCGAAAAGCCCTGAATGGCTCGCTTAGCCGGGCGATCGAGTGCAGTAATCGTATCGCCGACCTTTACTTCTTTGGCGACTTTGATGCCCGAAATCAGGTAGCCTACGTCGCCACATTCGATGACTGGTTTGGGTACCTGCTCCAGGCCGAGCGTACCGACTTCATCGGCAATATATTCCTTCCCCGTGTTCATGAACTTCACGCGGTCGCCTTTGCGAATCCGGCCGTTCTTCACCCGGAAGATAACCTCAATGCCCCGGTACGAATTGAAATGAGAGTCGAATATGAGCGCCTGAAGATCACCATCCGGATCGCCTTTGGGAGCCGGGATCCGTTCGACAATAGCGGCCAAGATTTCGGGTACACCGATACCTTCTTTACCGCTGGCTGGAATGATATCATCCCGCTCGCAGCCGAGCAGATCCACCATTTCGTCTTTTACCTCTTCGGGCATGGCGCCCGGCAGGTCGATTTTATTTAGTACTGGAATGATAACCAAGTCGTTATTCAGAGCCAGGTACAGATTCGAGATTGTCTGCGCTTCGGTACCCTGCGCGGCATCGACCAGTAGTAGTGCGCCTTCGCAGGCAGCAATAGACCGGGATACCTCGTAGCTAAAGTCGACGTGACCGGGGGTGTCTATCAGGTTGAGCGTGTACGTTTCGCCTTTATACTGATAATTCATCTGGATGGCGTGGCTCTTGATCGTGATACCACGTTCGCGTTCCAGATCCATGTCGTCCAGCAGCTGCGCCTGCATATCGCGGGCACCGACGGTTTGAGTAAATTCCAGCAAGCGGTCGGCAAGGGTACTTTTGCCGTGATCGATGTGGGCAATAATGCAAAAATTACGGATATGTTTCACGCTGGAAAACGGAAGTGTCTGCTGAATAAACAGCAAAAATAGACAAAAAAGTCCGCGAATGAGATGAGTGGGGAGGGGTGAAAAAAACAAACGCCGGTTTCAAAAGAAGCCGGCGTGTCTGAATTACACTTCATCAACAAACTAAAACCTGACTGGCGAACCAGTATAGTGCTGTAGGAGGGGGACTCGAACCACCCACGGTGCAGTTAGCCACAATACAACTCTGGTGGTCAACCCCAGTCGCCCGAAGGCGGCATTATACTGCGTTTATCCCTTATCACCACCCCCGAGACAGGAGGGCACGTCTGCCAATTTCGACAT
>JAKONH010000583.1 GCA_022702045.1 Spirosomataceae bacterium | reverse complement strand
AGGCCCGGTGAAAGTAAATTTAAGCGAAAACGCCCCAGCTTTCAAAAAAACGATTTTTTTACGTTCCTTTGCTTATACAACGAAATCAGTCAGGAATTTGGCAAATCTTTTGCGTACTATTTCGTTTGATAGGTAGCACGTTCGATTAACCAAACTATAATTCTGTTCAGTATAATGAAAACCATTTTTTCACTTTTCGTAGCTTTATTTGCCTTTGTTGCAGTTAGCTATGGTCAGAAAGGTACCATGAAGTTTGCCAAAGAAACGCATGACTTTGGCAAAGTTGAGCAGGGCAAGCCTGTAACCTACGTATTCGAATTCAAGAATACAGGTACCGACCCAGTCGTAATCAATGACGCGGCTGCTTCATGTGGTTGCACCAAACCCAGCTGGACGAAAGAACCCGTAATGCCGGGCAAAACAGGTTCGGTTTCAGCTACGTACAACGCGGCTACGATGGGCCAATTTACTAAGTCGGTAACAGTGACAAGCAACGCTGAAGCAGGCCAAACGACACTGTATTTGAAAGGCGAAGTAGTTGCACAAAAGGATGCTGCAGCTGCTGCTGCACCGACGGCTACTCCTGTAGACAAATCAAAGAAAAAAGGCACCAAGACTTCACGCTAACACGCTGAAGGGTTAATAGTGTGATTACGAAAGGCATTTGGTAGTGTACCGAATGCCTTTTTTCGTGCCCTGTTCTCTCTGTATTGTAGCCAGTTCTTTACCTGTTCGTATTCAGTTCAGCTATATTCTTGAACGTAGCTTGATCCATAACTCGAAAGAGTAAATAGGTCTATGAGCTGTTACGACACCATACTGTCAGTTCTTTCTAAGGGCAAAACACTAAATTACCCCTGGAGATTTTGGGTACAATTGCTCGTACATCTATGAATAACCCTCATACAACCTACTTCACTCCTGCACAACGGCTTTAGTAGCTGGCCTCCGCTTGAGAACTTTATTCCGGACAGGCTTGACTTTTGAGCGACGTCCCCACCATATGATTGTCCCCGTTACCGGCAGGCTGGCGCAAATCAAACTGGCAAAAAACATCAGCAGCTTACCCGGCAATCCCCAAACGGCTCCGGTATGAACATCATAGTTCAGACGGGCAATTTTATCCGCCGTCGAAGCACGGAAGTAACGTCCGTACGGATGCGTGACAGTCTGCTCGGCTAATGTGTGCTGATCGTAAAAACGGAAGTCGGTGCGTGAGGTATTATCCTGCAGCGCATTTGTACTAATCAGAATCGAACTCGTTTTTGTCTCCGGAAAATGTACTTCCACACTTTTCAACGTAGACTCCTGCTGCACCAACTGACGCCATAGCAAGTCGGTAGCTGGTTGATTCCGCTGAACACCCATACGTGTTGTATCAGATAGTGGTTCAGCGTACATCGATAGCGATTCCCCACCCGACGTTGACCAATAGACTGCTTTTGCAAACCATTGAAAACCCCAGACCAAACCCGTCAGCCCTAGCACCAGGCCAACGATCAATACGTAAAACCCGAAGACGTTATGCAGGTCGTAATTCACCCGACGCCACCGCGCCGACCAGTTGACCGAAAACCGCTGTTTGGCTGCGTTGCGATTTTTAGGCCACCACAACACCATTCCTGATAACAGCATCAACACAAACACCAGCGTCGCCGTTGCAACGATCGGCTGCCCAACCGTGGGTGGTAGCCACAGATAGTAGTGCCCATTGAGCACCCACCGGAAGAACGTCTTATTATAGTCGGTAACGTTGAGAACTTGACCAGTGTATGGATTAAGGTATACCCCGTAATAATAGGTGTCACTCAACGAATAGTATATAACGGCAACTGAACGGCCCGGCTCAGCATAATTGACGCTGTGTGCGTGTTTACCTGGTAATTGCGCATCAGCGATGGCCCGCAGTTTTGAGGGAGGCAACGTCGGTCGATTTTCAGCCTCTACGAATCGGTAAGACTGAGTGGCATCCTGGATTTCGGCCTGAAAGGCATACAAGCAGCCAGTTAAAGCGACCACGAATACGACAAGGCCTGACGCCACTCCTAACCACAAGTGCAGTTTACCGATAACTTTCTTTGCTGTCATATCTAACAATCGACTACGGTTAGCTAAATCGGTAGTGTCTTATCCTTGCACTATACACAACCACTACTGCACAAATTTATATAGACTGCTTATAAATAACACCATCAGCGCGTCGGAAAAGTAATCTATACTAGTAGTTGCTAAACAAAAACGCTGATTGGCTGGGTATAGAGCCCGCCAATCAGCGTTTACTACTGAATAGCCAAATCGATTATAACAGGCCCAACGATGCCAGCCAGGCTTTGCAGGTATCAGGCCATGTCGTTAGGGATCCATACTTCGCTGTGCGCAACCCATAGCCATGTCCTCCTTTCGGATATAGGTGCATTTCGACAGGCACGTTGTTTTTCAGACAGGCAAGATAAAAGTCGATACTATTTTGCACGGGCACAGCTTTATCGTCTTCAGAATGGACTAGAAACGTAGCGGGCGTTTTATCCGTAACCTGTAATTCGTTCGAGTAGTACGCCACCATCTCTTGTGACGTATTAAGTTTACCGAGCAGGTTGTTCTTGGACCCACTATGCGTATTAGTGCCGAATGTAATGACCGGGTAGATCAGGATAGCAAAGTTAGGTTTAGCCACTTCGCTTGCTCTAGAACCTTTATTGTAGTGCGTCGCCAGCGTCGATGCCAGGTGTCCTCCGGCTGAGAAACCCATTACACCTATCCGGTTTGGGTCGACACCATATTGACCTGCATGCTGTCGAATCAATGTCATGCCCTGCATGGCATCCATTAGTGGTACCTCCTGCTGATTCGTCATTCTTTTTTCGCTCGGCAACCGATATTTCAGCACGAAGGCGGTTACACCCATACCGTTGAGCCAGTGCGCGATATCTTCCCCTTCGTGGCCTGATGCCAGAATACTATACCCACCACCCGGACATATCATGACGGCACTACCTGTCGCTTTACCAGTAGGTTTATAGACAGTCATCGTCGGAATAGAGACGTTGCTGATACGGGCGATACCGTCGGTGCCGGCCTCCGCTTTTTCTTCGTTCGGCAGGCCAGCGATTGCGTTAGGAATCCGTCCGTCAGGCCAGAGATTGATTACTTCCTGAGCGTGTAGCGTGTTAAGCACAGTGGAGAGAAAACAGATAAGTAAAAGCGTACGCATGGGTTACAGCCAATTAAGTGAGCAACAGATGTCCCAAAAAGATATCCGGCCAAATGACTCTACTCATATTTCGACCTCGGTGTCCTGACCCGTTGTTGGAGCTACTTCTTTGCCGTGCAATGCTTCAATTAATTCTTTCACACGGTACACCGTCTTGTTGTACTTGTTACCCAGCATAATAATGACGTACTCATCTTTAGGGCTAAACCAGAACATCGTATTGTATCCTTTCCACCACCCTGAATGATAAATAAACTCGGGCTGATCGTTCGCATCGAGCATCATCCGGAACCCGTAACCGTAGTTTTTTGCGCCTTTCCGCTCGAAACTGCGCGGAATGAACGCTTCTGCCATTGTTTTCTTTTGCAGGATACAATTGCCATTCAACGCCCGGTACCAGCGGAACAGATCACCGATAGTCGAATAAATGCCTTTATCGCCGACAACGTCGTCGTAGTAATCTTTGGGAATGCGACGGTTCCATTGATAGCCCGCCGTTTTGTGGCGGTTGAACGCTTCGTTTCGGCTGGTAGCGACAAACGTTTCACGCATTCCCAGCGGTTCCAGAATTGTCTTGTTTATGTACGACTCGTAGCTCTGCTTCGTCACTTTTTCGATGATCGATGCCAGCACCATATAGTTTGTATTACTATAGCTGAATCCGCGACCGGGAATATTGTATCGTTGTGGCGTAGGCTTCACCGTCGCAAACCAATGCATAATCGTCGCATTCGTCGGGTATGGTTTTTCCCGTTTGTAGAAATTGACTTTCATGCTATCGTCAAACGAGTAAGCATAATTCGGCAACCCACTTCGATGGCTTAGCAGCTCCCGGACAGAGATTCCATGGTAGGGAAAATCAGGATAAAACTTTTGAATAGAATCGTCGAGACTGAGCTTACCCATCTCGATTAGCTTAAGCGTACCGACCGCAGTAAACGTTTTTGAAAGCGACGCGAGCTGAAATTTCGAATCTTCAACCAGCGTATCGCGCTCCCCCCGTTCGAAGTGTCCTAGCCCAAAGCAATTCTTATAAAGAACAATACCTTTCTGAGCGATCAGCACATTACCGTTAAAACCTTCACGTACTTTTTGTCGGATAATGGCTTCAATCTCCGTCGACTTGTGGTCGGCATCGATTTGTTTGCGAATAGCCTGCTGCTGCTCCGGGCTTAACTTTTGCTCATCGGCGCAACTTTTCAGGTCTTTGGCCGACTTAGCAATCTGCTTTTCTGTACTCGATCCACAGGCTCCAACCAGCCCGGCGACAACTAAACTCAGTACCCAACTCCACAAACGACGCGTCTGCCTCATGCTTACTCACTAAAATTCGCTACGTAATACCGTAAAAATAGAATGGAGTCCGTATTCTAATCTAGTCCGATCGACAAACATTTTTTTTGTTGAAGAATTCGCTTCCTTTCTACGGCATGCGAAATGGCGACGATCGCTGATAATCAGTCTTCTTTCCGCCAAGGAAACCAGATTTCCGTAAACTAAGCGATCCCCCAATGCTGTTTGGCAACAGCTCTCCCGCATCTACCGCCAGGGCTGCGCTTAGGGTAGTTCCGCCAAATACACGTACAGGAATACCGGCAGAAATGAACCCAGAAAATTGGCGCGGTTTGCTTAAGAAAGGAGTAGGATACGTTCCCGCATTTATACTATACGACGCTTTTGCCATTACGTCTACCGTCCCGAAAAGTAAGGCACTCAACCCAACGTGGGTAGCACTAACACGATTATTAGCTATACCATAGTTACCACGCTGTATTTCCAGAGCAGGCGTTAGAAACGGTGTACCGATGGTGCGGCCAAAATACGTCCAGCCATCAACGAATTGAGCGTGGTTAAAGTAATCGTCTCTTCCCCGCCGTTTCGGATCATCGATCACAAACTCGGGACCGCCCTGACTTCCTGTAAATAAATATTCCACCGTAAGCTGACGCAGAAAGAACGCCTGTCCTGCAGATTGTTTGGTATTCTTCAGCCGTATACCGTTCAACCCATCCTGAATATTTGTCAGATAAAACAGCGACCCATCATCGTAGGGGAACTGCAGATCGACGAAAAGATTCCAATCGGCAATAGATA
>JAKONH010000572.1 GCA_022702045.1 Spirosomataceae bacterium | reverse complement strand
GACTTTTTCAACAGTCTGGATACCGGCGAACCCTGCCACCCCACCTTCCGCGACGCACTCGAAACCCAGAAAGTATGTGAAGCCGTGCTGGAATCGGCGATATCACGTAACTGGAAAGACACCGGCGTCGAATCGTTCGCCGGCTTCAGTTAGGAATTGGTTTGATGTGTAGCCTAGACCGGCCCATGCCACGGTGGCCGGTCTAGGCTACACATTACATCAGTACACCCTGAAACACCTCATCCAATCGGGATACAGGGCGAAGGTCGATCTTGAACCCTTTCGCATCCAGCCCTTTCAGGTTATAGCGGGAGATAAACATTTTTTTGAAGCCAAGCTTTTCTGCTTCCGCAATCCGCGACTCGATTCGACTGACGGCCCGCACTTCGCCACCCAGGCCAATCTCTGCCGCAAAAGCAACCGACGGCGATATCGCAATATCCTCGTAACTAGACACGACAGCGGCACATACAGCCAGGTCGATTGCCGGATCTTCGACACGCAAGCCACCGGCAATGTTCAAAAACACGTCCTGCTGACCCAGGCGGAAGCCACCTCGTTTTTCCAGTACCGCCAGCAGCATGTTTAGTCGCTTGGCGTCGAAGCCGGTGCTGCTCCGTTGCGGTGTTCCATATGTTGCCACACTGACAAGCGCCTGTGTTTCGATCATTAGGGGCCGGTTTCCTTCCAGCATCGAGCCAATCGTCACGCCACTAAGCGCTTCGTCGCGTTGCGAAATCAGAATTTCCGAGGGGTTCGTCACCTGCCGCAGTCCCGTGCCGAGCATTTCGTAAATACCTAGTTCATCGGTGCTACCAAAACGGTTTTTGGTGGTGCGCAGAATACGGTAGGTCGTATGGCGGTCGCCTTCAAACGTCAGCACCGTATCGACCATGTGTTCCAGTACTTTCGGCCCTGCCAGCGACCCTTCCTTTGTAATGTGCCCGATCATAAACACGGGGACGCCACTTTCTTTAGCATACTTCATAAACTCTGCCGTGCATTCACGCACCTGCGACACGCTCCCCGCCCCCGACTCCACCAGCGACGATTGCATGGTCTGAATCGAGTCGATGATCAGAACTTCGGGTTCGAAATGTTCAACGACGCGAAAAATATTCTGTGTTGACGTTTCGCTCATTACATGGCAGTCGCTGGTGGGTGCATCGAGTCGTTCGGCGCGCATCTTAATCTGCTGCTCGCTCTCTTCACCCGACACATACAGGACTCGCATTCCGGCCAGACTTAGCGCGATCTGTAATAGCAAAGTCGATTTACCAATACCCGGCTCCCCACCGATCAGGATTAGCGACCCGGCCACGATACCGCCCCCCAGCACCCGGTTCAGTTCACCATCGGTAGTGGCAATACGGGGCTGTTCTTCATAATTGATGGCGTGTAGTGGCTTGGGTTTGGCTGCGACCCGAACATTCCCCGGCCCGTTCGACGGACTCCGCCAGTTGCCCTTTTCCGGCTCGTCTTTTTGAACAACCTCTTCAACGATTGTATTCCACTCGCCACAAGCTGGGCAACGACCCAGCCACTTGGGTGTCTGGTTGCCGCAATTCTGGCAAAAATAAGTAGTTTTTAGCTTGGCCATCAATAAGTTGACTGTTCATCGGTGGTTAAAAAAAACAACTGCGTTAAACCCCGATTACGTTTTATATTCTAACCGCTGGCAGCCGTAAAGACATACTGATTACGGCGCATGAAACGGTATAATCAGAACGCCGTTCCATCGAAATTAGTTGGCCTGACGTACCCTGCCGCTTCATTTCTCGTTACGTAAAAGCAAATCACTACAAACACATTAACGTATGAAAAAGACAGTCCTTTTCGCGGCTCTCACCCTATTACCAGCGCTTACTTTCGCTCAGTTCTCGATCGGTATTAAAGGCGGTGTCAACCTATCCAAATTAACGTTCGGCAACTTCGTAAACGTAGGCACTAATACCAACGGCTCTCCTAATGTCAGCGTTGACGGTCAAACGTTTCGGAACAACCTAAGCGATAGCTACGGTACACGCACCGGTACTTCGTTTGGCATTTACACGCGTATCGGCAAAAATCTGTTCATCCAGCCCGAACTACTTTATTCGACCCGTCAAGGCTCGCTCGATGTTGTTCGTAATGGGGTGAACGAATCAGTAAATATTCGCACGACCAGTTTCGACGTGCCTGTACTACTGGGGATCAAAGGAGGCCCTATCCGAATCATGGCAGGGCCTGTAGCATCCTTCCGTATCGATAACAACCAGGGGTTAGGCGATGCATTGCGACAGTATACCAACAACTCACTTAATGATGCCTGGAAGAAGGCATACTACGGCTATCAGGTTGGTGGTGGTCTCGACCTAGGACCTCTCGGTCTCGACGTACGTTATGAGGGTAACCTGACAGACATTGCGCAGATCAATGCCAACGGATCTAACGCCCAGTTCGGTCAGCGGTTCAAATCGTGGCAAATTACACTGGCTTATAAACTATTGTAGCTGTCGTTCGCCTATATACGAAAAAGCACCAGCCGCGCGGCTGGTGCTTTTTCGTATATAGGCTTTGGGTGGATACGTTTTCGCTGCTCATTTCAAGCAAACGTGTACGTATACACGTTTGCCTTAGCTAGTTGGCCAGTTTCTGGCGATACTGCATTAGCTGTGTAGCAATCTCTTTCATACGCCGACGTGAGATGGCTACTTCTCGGCCATCGGTTAGCTTAACCTGCCGGTCGTTGTTAAAGGGACCCTGCTGCACGTAAGCCAGATTGACCATATGCGATTTGTGAATTCGCACGAACAGTGATCCGTCCAGCATTTTTTCAAACTCTTTCAACGTCTTCGACACAATATATCGTTTGCGGTCACGGGTACACAAATAAGTGTAATTGCCTTCACCCTGTAGGAGGGTAATATCGTCGACCGAAATGAAGATGGTACGATTCAAGTAAGGGAGCGCAATACGCTGCATACCACGCAGATAGGTGGCCGGAAAATGCGGAACAGCCGTAGTCAGGGGTAATGTATTCGTTTCCATGGGGAAGTGCGTTTGCGTTGTGGATTGCTTTTTATTAATCAAAGCTACCACCCTCCCCTTTTCCCTAAAATAAAGAGTCCTGACAGCTACGAGCATACAAAGAATGTAACTCACTAGTTATCAGGACTATATTCCTTATGTAACCAGATATATTCGAGGATATACCCTCAGCACATTGCGTAGAAATACGTAGCTCTGTCGATCAACAGATTACGCAGATCTGCTACATGTTTAAGCAACCGAAACTAGTTAATCAGCACTGACTGGTAACTACGGATACGATCCATAAACATCTGGGCACGGCGACGGGAGATTTTCACCTGCTGCCCGTCAGTCAATTCAAGCTCGCCTTCTTTCTTGATGAAAAATTTGCGGACAAAGCTCAAGTTAACGATGCACGATTTGTGAACCCGCACAAACGACTCATCCGTCAGTAGCGTTTCGTACTCCTTCAACGTCCGCGAAACCAGCATTTTTGTACCGTCTTTCAGAAAGAAATTGGTATAATTACCACTGCCTTCAAGCCGAACGATTTCATCGGCAGAAACAGAACGTTTCCGATCATAAAAAGGAATTAGCAATTTCTGTGTTGTGGCAGAATCGGCAATTTTTTCCACACTTTTGTGGAACGGCATAGACATGGGATCGAAGATGGAGTCGTTGGTGAGTGGTTTCATAATCGCTTCTAAAAGTCTTAATTTATACCCAGTTACATATTGACAATCAACAGCTTGTGGAATAGAGTCTACGACTGTCGGGGCACTATTGACACATGCACGTATTGTATACTACTGTGCCTTGCTCTGCTTGAATTGTACAACAATCAGACCCATCCGCACGTATCGACGTATATTCATCTTTTTACGCGGTTGTTCAGTAAAAATTTGACAATCAGCAGGAATCAGTATCGTCCCTGAACGGATTGGTTTTCAAAACCATCCTTGTAATGTTATACTCAGCGATTTTGGTGTTCATACACAGTATAGCCGATGCGCTACCAGCCGCAAACGGGCCGTTACTTTTCTGTACCTTTGTGGTTCGATATACTTAAAAAGGAGAGTATGCTGGAGAACGTTGACGCCATCCAACAAGAGATACAACAGTACGAGGTTCGCACGAAAGACGATCTGGAACAGTTCCGGATGCGCTATATCAGCCGGAAAGGCATAGTAACTGAGCTGTTCGAATCCCTGAAACAAGCACCCGCCGAGCAACGCCGGACACTGGGACAGGCCCTGAATGGACTGAAGAACGCAGCGCAGGCAAAATTCGATGTCTTCAACGAAACCCTTGAACAGCAGCAGGCAACGAATACGGCTCCCCCGTTTGATCTGACACTGCCAACTGTACCGAATCTGACGGGTAACCAACACCCACTCAACCTGGTACGGCAACGCATCATTCAAATTTTTGAGCGCATTGGCTTCAACGTTGCCGATGGCCCCGAAATCGAAACGGACTGGTATAATTTCGGCGCGCTCAATTTCCCCGACAACCACCCCGCCCGCGATATGCAGGACACGTTCTTCGTTAGCAAAGGAACGGCGGGTGAACCGGGGGGCGACATGTTGCTACGCACCCATACGTCGAACGTACAGATCCGGCTGATGGAACATACGAAGCCGCCTATTCGGTCAATTATGCCGGGTCGTGTCTATCGTAACGAAACGATTTCTGCCCGCGCGCACTGCATGTTCCACCAGGTAGAAGGGCTGTACATCGACCGAAACGTCGGGTTCAAAGACCTGAAAGATACGCTCTATCATTTCGTTAAGGAGATGTTCGAGCCGGGCACGCAGATTCGTTTTCGACCTTCCTACTTCCCCTTCACCGAACCCAGTGCCGAGATCGATATTTCGTGTCAGATATGCGGGGGCAAAGGGTGTAACATATGTAAGCACAGCGGCTGGGTCGAAATTGCCGGTTCGGGGATGGTCGATCCGCAGGTGATTGCCAACTGTGGTATTGATCCCGAAGAGTACACCGGTTTCGCTTTCGGCATGGGCATCGAGCGGATCACCCAACTCAAATACGTGGTCAACGACCTGCGTCTGTACACCGAAAATGACGTTCGCTTCCTCCGCCAGTTCGCGGGACAATAGTTAAGGGATAGACTGATCGGCTTAGTCTATCAGTCTATCACTTAATCACTCTACCATTCAACCCATGTCTCCTATTCGTCTGTCTGATCTGGCTTTTACGCTGAATGCGGTTATCGATGACGCGTTTGGGGGGCGTCCGTTGTGGGTGGTGGCGGAAACCAGCGACATCAAGAACTATCCCGATCGGGGCTACTGCTTCATGACACTGGTCGAACGGGAAGGACGTGAAACGACGGCCAAACTGGAAGCCTGTATCTGGCGTCGCCATTACCATACGATCCGCGACTTTGAGCAAGCGACGGGCGTAGCTTTTGCCCGCAATATTCAGTTGCTGATTCAGGTGGTAGTCGGTTTCAACCCTGTCTACGGCCTTCGTCTGGAGATCGTCAGAATCGACCCGGCTTACACGCTGGGGAATCTGGAACGCGAACGGCAGGCGGTGCTTGACAAGCTGGTAGCCAAACATCCCAATCTGATCTGGGTCGAAGCGGATCAGTACGTTACGGCTAATCAGCTACTACCCAGGCCGACCGTCATTCAGCGGCTCGCGCTAATTACAGCCCCCAACTCCGACGGCTGGCGCGACTTCCGCCATGAGCTGGCGCAGAATCCACTGGGTTATGCCTTCGTAGTCGACGAATACCTATCACAGGTACAGGGTCAGGGCGCTGAACGAGCCATCTGCGCGCAACTTGACTCGATTCAGGCCAGTCAGATTCCCTATGATGCCGTCGTAATCGTACGCGGGGGCGGTTCGCAGCTTGATTTTGGTTCCTTCGATACGTACGAACTAGGTCGGGCAGTAGCCGGATTTCCCATTCCGATACTGGCGGGAATCGGGCACGAACGCAATGTTAGTATCACCGATCTGCTATGCCATCAAAGTGTAAAGACACCAACCAAAGCCGCTGCTTTTCTGATTGAGCATAACCGGCAGTTTGAAGAACGCTGCCTATATCTGAGCGAACGGCTTATTAACGCAACCCGGACTAGCCTGCTGGATGCCCGCGAACGGCTCGACAGCGAGGTCGAACGCTTCCGGTTTGTGTTGCACAACTACTTTCGTGACTGCCACACCGATTTGACCGAAAAAGCGGTGACGCTACGTCACCTCGATCCAGCTAACGTATTGAAGCGGGGCTACGCCATGCTGCTACGCAACGGACAGGTATTGACCAAAGCAGCTGACGTACAACCTGGCGACGCATTACAGGTGCGCCTGGCCGATGGCAGCATACAGGTGATTAGTCAGTAGAGACGACCCAGTTAGAAAATGACCTATCAGGAAGCTTATGATCAGCTAACGATGCTGATTGACGATATTGAAAGTGACGCCGTACCCCTCGATGAACTACCCGGAAAGATCAGGCAGGCGACCGAGCTGATTACCTTTTGTCAGGCCCGATTGCGCGCCGTAGAAACCGATTATCAGGAGGTTATCGAACGCATGACAAAACGGTAGCCGTCACTTTATCCCGTATGGAAGGGTGCCCGTTTGGGAATCCTTCCTTATTTTTATGCCGGGCCGCTGTCTGCAAACGGTTTCTGTTGTCCTATGCAGACAGCTTTTCTCTCGCCTGTTTGAGCTTGTCCTCTATGACGTTATTTGCCACGTTTAATGATATTCTAAACTCGGATGTTCTGTCGCGCATTGCCAACTATGTCGATGAACCTGCCGAGAAAACCCATAAGGCTGTCGACGGCCTGGTTTATACAATCGTTGGTGGCCTGATGAAACGGACCACTACTGAAATTGGTGTCAATCAGCTTTTTAACCACATAAAACGATTGTATAAACCAGGCCGTCGACAGCCTTATGGGTTTTCTCGGCAGGTTCATCGACATAGTTGGCAATGCGCG
>JAKONH010000421.1 GCA_022702045.1 Spirosomataceae bacterium | reverse complement strand
ACCCGCGTAATTGTACCGTCGCCATCGACGGTGATTTTAAAGACGATCTTACCCGTTTCGTCGGAGTCGTCAGACACACTGGGGCGGCTGGCCAGCGACCAGCCCGATACATCGAAGGCAACGCCCGACTTGGAACCACCCGGCGTACCGTATAAACTCTTGGCATCGATGCTTCCGTTGGGATTTCCTTTATCGCCGACGCCACTGGCATCGTCGCCATTGCTATTGCCACCGACTCCGTTGGCTTTTCCAATTGTCCCGTTTGACCCGCCACCACCGCCTGACGATTTTTTAAAGAGCGCATCGTTATTAACCGTCTCCACTTTCTTCGGTGGAGCGGGGGGCGCTGGTCGTTCGACGGGAGCCGTCGCTTTAGCCGTTTCAACCCGGCGTGGTTCGGGCCGCGAGGGCGTCTCAACGGGGCTTTCTACCTTACTTGTAATAACCGGCTTTTCGGTAGGCGTACGCGCCGGTTTAGCGTCTTCGACTTTTGGCTGGGGCGTAACCCTGGTTTTTTCAACCCGGGGCGTCGTATTCTCCCTGGGATTGGGCCGATCATTGGACGGCTTTACATCGATGGGGTTGGGCGAATCCGACGGTTTGTTGTGCGTCTGGATGTTCCCACTGCCTCGATCGGTCGTACCGAAATTTACCTCGATAAATTCGATGGGTGGCGGGTCCGGGACCGTCTGCGTTAGGTTAACCAGCAGCAGGATCGCGACCAGCAGCGCGTTGATGACAAACGCGCCCGCCAGTGATTTAATACGAATCTCGCGTTCGTTGTCGAAGGTGATGCGGTTCATGCGGTAAGGTCGTTGCCGACAATAAGGGGTTTGGTCTGTGAGCGTATAACGTAGGTTAGCGATGGCTTCGTTTACCAAAAACCGGCCGATTAAACAAAGTAACAGAAAAGCAGGGAATCCATTCAGCAAGACGCTATCTTTCCGGTTATCCGGTATGAATACCAGCCTGCGGTCTCACCTGACCAGTTGGTATGACCACCCCGGCGGCTTTTTGGTTATGTTTGCAGCCTTACGTTTGTACGCATGCCCATTCTCCAACCTATTGTTGACCTGGTCGAACTCTTGGTTCGCCGGGGAATTACCGATGTTGTTGTGTCACCGGGTTCCCGGTCGGCCCCCCTCACCCTGGCCGTCGCCCGGAATCCCGGCCTGCGCGTACGGGTGATGGCCGACGAACGATCAGCCGGTTTTGTGGCACTGGGCATGGCGCAACTAAGCAAACGCCCGGTGGTCCTTATCTGTACGTCGGGAAGTGCGGTCTATAATCTCGCGCCGGCTGTGGCCGAAGCTTTTTTTCAGCAGGTTCCGCTACTGGTACTAACCGCTGACCGACCGCACGAGTGGCTCCACCAGCAGGACGGACAAACCATCGATCAGATCGGTATATTCGGAACGCACGTTAAACGGAGCTACGACCTGCCCGCCGATTACACCCATGCCGATTCGCACTGGGCTATCAATCGGTCCGTCAACGAAGCAGTTACCCTTAGTCAGTTGACTCCACCCGGCCCGGTACACGTAAACATACCTGTCCGGGAACCGTTTTACCCCAGTCCCGACGATGTGTTTCGCCCCGGCGCAGTACGAGTTATCGATACAATACCAGCGGAGTTAAGTTTGTCAACCGATACTTGGCGTCAATTACTCGACGGCTGGAACGACAGTGCGCGCATCCTGATTCTAGTAGGTCAACACGTATATAGTTCGGCCTTGCTACCTGTTCTACATACCATCAGTGACGAATTTAACGTACCGGTGCTTGGCGAGATCACCGCGAACCTCGGCGAGAATGGTCTGTTCATTACACACACCGATACAATCTTAACTCAATTGACCGATGAACAGGCGGCTTCCCTCCGCCCCGATTTGTTAATTACTATTGGCAATTCGCTGTTGACACGGGGACTCAAAACTTTCTTCCGGCGCTACCAGGCCCGACAGCACTGGCACATTCAGCCATCACCCGATCGCGTCAATGATCCGTTCCAGAGTTTAACCCGGTTGATCAACTCCGAACCAGTTTCTTTTCTTCAACAGTTAGTAAACGATCTTGATTATCAGCACTTTAGACAAGGCATGGATGATGAACCAGGCGAAGAACGTGCATTTCTGTCAGCTTGGCAACATGCTGATCAACAGGCCACTAAACGCGTTTACAAACTATTGACAACACCCAACCAGCCCCTTACTGACTGGTTAGCCGTTCAGCAGGTGCTGGAGCAACTACCCGTCAACACTCATTTACAATTGGCCAATAGCATGCCGGTACGGTACGCCAATTTGTGCGGTTTACGGGAGGATCAGCGTATTTCAGTCTGGGCAAACCGGGGCGTCAGTGGTATTGACGGTTGTTTAAGCACCGCCGTTGGCGCTGCGTTAAAAACGGATCGGCTGGTTACATTGTTAATTGGTGATGTGGCTTTCTTTTACGATCGTAATGCGCTGTGGTCGGCACCCGTTCCACCCAATCTCCGCATCGTATTGTTAAATAATGACAGCGGCCACATCTTCCGCATCATCGACGGTCCCGGTAAACAACCCGAACTGGAACCGTATTTTGAAACACCCCACGGTTACACGGCCCGACGAACAGCCGAAGACGCTGGGCTGCTCTATCATGCCTGTACCAAGGCCCATGAAGTAACGTCCCTCCTGCCCGCTTTCTTCACGCCATCTGAACAGGCCCAGTTACTGGAGATTACTACGGATAAGCACGCTAATCAGGAACAATTTCACCGGTACAAGGCAAGCCTGTCGATAACGGCTTAAAGTGATTGAAACAAACCTAGCTGATAACTATTACTACAGGTATAGTTAATGCGCAATAAACAAACGACTTATCCCGGTCGCGACATAGTCCGTTACGGATGAACGTCGCCGATTTGAATAAACCAATACATTACTTTCCGCACTGTTTCTGCTGTTCTGCTTTAGCCAGTTGATCACCGGCGGTCACGCCCCGTGCCCAGGCGGCACAGGCGGCCTCCTTCCGACCGGCCTCCGCTTCTGCCTTACCGATATAATAGTAAAGTGCGTCGACCGATGGGTCGAGTTGTTCAGCTTTACGGAGAGCTGTCAGCGCCTGCCCGGTCTGCCGCTGCTTCAACTGATATATACCCAGTGTTCGGTAAGCCCAGGCATTCTGATCATTGAGTCGGATCGATTGCTCCACCAGCGGCAGGGCTTCAGCAGACCGGTCCAGCATTAATAGCAGGTAGGCTTTATTGTTCAGGTAGTAGGGTTGGGTTGGCTTGACACCAAGCGCCCGATCTACGTAGGTCAATGCGTCGGCGAATTTACCCGCCTGCGCCAGCAATAGACTTTGGTTGTTCAGTGCGGCATCCTGCTTTGGATTTACCCGCAGCGCTTTCGCAATATCCTGCCGGGCCAGTTCATAGGCTTTCTGACTGAAAAACAACGCGGCTCGGTTTGTCAAAGCCTCAACATTGTCCGGGTCGAGCTGTATGGCGCGGTCGTAGGCAAGCTGAGCGCGGGCGGGCTCATTGAGCCGGATATGGGTATCACCCAACCGCAGCTGGTAAAACGTCGAATCGGCATATTGCTGCTCGATCCGTTGCAGATCGGTAAGACTTCCCCCGGCATCGCCCAGGTCCAGACGGGCTTCGGCCCGGTTTAGGTAAGCCGCGCCAAAGTCCGGATCTGTATCAATAGCCCGCGTATAATCGGCCAGCGCCCCCGCCACGTCATCGTTGCGGAATTTGGCCAGCCCCCGGTTGTTATAGGCATCCGCGAAATCGGGCTTTTTCTCCAGCGCTTCAGTATAGAACCGAACGGCTTCCCGATATTCGCGCTTCTGCAACTGTACGTTTCCCCTCAAAAAAAACTGAGCCGCTTCGTCGGAGCGATCGGTGCAGGCC
>JAKONH010000530.1 GCA_022702045.1 Spirosomataceae bacterium | reverse complement strand
CGCTCGTTTGGCTGCCAGATATGGGATCTTACCTACGACCGAACCGTCAGTACCAACGACTGGATGACGGGTCTTTGCGAGTCGCTCGAAGCCGCCATCCGACGCCACGAAACCCGCCTGCGCAACCCCCAGGTCAGCGTGCAGTTTCTGCCCGTCGAACACCGGATTGACCCGCTGCCCGCCGACTTTCAGCGGACGGTCATGGTCACGGTCAATGCGCTGCTCGATGCGACGCAGGAACCCTTCCGGTTCTCGACCCGGCTCTACCTCGGTCAACTGTCGATGCGCTGAGCGTCGTATCTGATTCACTCCTTTTTGGACGTACCATGGCACTGAGCGATCAGCGGTCTTTTTATACGCAGGAAGCCATCCGGCAGCGGCTGCTACTCCACCTGATTCAGATGTGGGGCGTGCGCGACCTCAACGCGCTCGACACCTTCGTGCGCATGCTGGTCGATACGCTGGCCAATGAAATTTATAAGGTCAGCAACGAGTTTATTGGCTCGGAGGTACGCGTGCTGGAACGGCTAGCCGATCTGCTCACCCCCGATCTGCTGACCGTACCGCGTCCGGCCCACGCCATCATGCAGGCGCACCCGGCCGAACCGGTGCTTGAACTGACCGCCAGCCAGAGTTTCCTGTTTCAGCAGCGCTACGCGTCGCAGCTGATGGGCGAACTCGACAGCGTGCGCGACTTATTTTTCGCCCCCGTCGACTCGGTTCGGCTGATCGACGGACGGGTAGCCTATCTGGCGGCCGGGTCACACCTGCACGCCATTCATCCACAGCTGGGCAAACGGCTGGTGGCACAGACCCTGCCGACGCAGGCTATCCCGCCCCAGACACTCTGGATCGGGCTGGAACTGAACCCGGCAATCGAGTCGCTGGACCGCGTCAACTTCGCCTTTAACTGGCCAACGGAGATCGACGCACAGCCGCTGTTTCCACTGCTCACCCTCAGCAACTGGTACCTGAACGGCACTCGACTCGTTACCGTACCGGGCCCGGCCTACGAACACCGGGCGCAACCTATCGCCTACGGCCCGGCGCAGTTGCTGACCGAGTACGACATCAATTATCAGTTGGAAGCCGACATTCGGCAGACCTATCAACTGCGGTTCATGCACGTTGCCCCCTCCGCCACGGCGCAGCTTGACGACATCCGACAGGCGTATCCAGCTGACTTTGCCGATGCCTTCGGCGCGAAAGCTCTGGAGCCGCTCAACGGTGGCGCGCTGGTCTGGCTACGCGTCACCTTCCCGGCACCGTTCGATGAAAACGTGCTCGACAAAATCGCCGTCGACCTCAACGCCTTTCCAGTGCTGAACCGCAGGGAAAACCGGATGCTATACCGCACTACGGCCAATTTCAACCTGCTGCCGCTGCGGACCGGGCCGTTTGAAACGCTGCTGATGGTCAAGACCGTAGTCGACAGTAAAGAGCGCATCTTTACGCCCTTCCCGGCTCATCAGGCCGACCACATCAGCGAAGGCAGCTACGTCACCCGGCGCGGTGGTGTCGAGCGGTTCGACGTACGGAACGCCCGCGAGCAGCTTACCTTTCTGCTCGAACTGCTGCGCGACGAGTCGGTGGCCTTTGCCGTCTACGGGCAAGACACGATCCGGCTGCTGCTGACCCAGTTGCAGGAACAGCTCGATCAATTGCAGCGCAAGGTACAGACCACCCCGACGCCCCCCATTGCCCTGAACCAGTACGTATTGTTCAGGCCCTATGAGGAAGGCGACACCATGCAGGTCGATTTCTGGACGACCAACTGCGAACTGGCCAATCGTCTTCCGGCTGGCACCCCACTGCAACCCTTCAACACCGACAGTCTTAACAGCGATAGCATCCGGCTGCTGACCGGCACCAACGGCGGGCGAGACCGCCCCTCAGCCATGCACCGGGTACAGACCTACCGCTACGCCCTGATGAGCCATCAGCGGCTAGTGACGCAGGAAGATGTAAGGGCCTTTTTTCATTACGAGCTGGGGGCCCTACTCGACTCCGTCCGGATCAGCAAGGGCGTAGCGATCGGGCAAACGGAGAAGGAGGGCCTGATGCGCACCGTCGATATTACCCTGAACCCTGCCGCCGACAGTACGCTCACCCCTGCCGAGTGGAAAGTCGTACTGGAAGGCTTACAGCAAAAGCTGGTACAGCGCTCCGGGCAGGTAACGCCCTACCGGCTGTTTCTGGCAGCGCCTACCACCGTTGTTTAATCCATTAGCGAAGAATTAAGTACATGCAGTTACGTCTATGGTTTTTGGTTGTGTTGCTGCTGTCGTCGGCCGGGCACCTGGCCGCACAGGATTCGCTCGCCTTCTCAGCCAACCCGCTGGTACTGACCCAACCCAGCACGATCAGCGCGTCGGACATGGCCCGGTGGCGGCTCAGTGGTTACGTGGGTTACACTATCAACCCCCAGCCAGATTACAAAGAACTTTATCTGACGCGGGGTATGCACGCCAGTCTGGCAGCCGATTACTTTTTTGGGCGTAACCTGGGTTTAGGCCTGTTGCTTGGCTACCAGAATCTGGCGGTAAGCGACGCCTACCGCAACGACCCGTCGATTCCGGTGGCACCTGTCATTCCCCGCATTTTCCCTCTAACCTCGCTCCACAGCTTTATGGTAGCGGTCGGGCCGGCACTGTCGTTTCCGCTGGGTAGCCGGTTGTCGTTCAACGTCGAACTGCGGGGTGGGCTCTTCTACAACGATGCGCCGGTGCTGGGCTCGTACTCGCTGGGGGGCGGACAGGATGAATCGCTGACCGGCCGGGTCGAAACGTATATCTCATCGAATGATCAGCGCGGCCGCTGGGGGGCCATTGCCTTTGCGGGTTTGCAGTACCAGATAACCCCGCAGGTTAGCATGGGCGTGGCGGCTAACAGTTCCCTTAGTTCCTTCGGCTACAATCAGATCGGGCAGAGTGGGTTCTTTAATCAGTACCGCGTGTCGCTCAATACGGTTGGCGTGCAGGCGTCCGTCGCGTACCGGTTCTCACCCGTGCGTCGGCAGGCTAAAACCGTTCAGCCACCTGTCGTACCGATGCCAGTCTGTTACGCCCCCATCCTCGACATCACCCAGCCCAGCCTGTACGAAGTGGGCGCGGGTAGCCGACCCCTGTTTCGCTGGCGCAGCGGATCGCCGGTGTACACGGAGGACGAACAGTATGTGTTTCGGCTATACACGCTACCAGGCAACAAGCTGATCTACGAAAAGACAACCAAAGACATGCAGGTAGCCTGGCCCGCACAGGTCATTCTGCCCGACAGCAGCAGCTATTTCTATTACTCGCTGTATACGAGCCGCACCGACGAACTGGAACGAACCTGCCGCAGCGAGCCGGTGGTCGGCACGAAAGGATTTTACCTGCGCACGGCAGCCAACAACAAGCCCCCTGCACCGCGCGAAACCGTCATCGAATACAGTCGGAAGCTCTACGAACTGCGTAGCGTACCCATTGCCAAACCCGATTCGCAGGCGGTCGTCAAAGTGGTCAAGCCTGTGCCAGCTCCCCGCCGTCGGGGTGCCCCGGCAGCACGTCCGGTACCGGTACCTGTCCCCGACTCCATCCGACTGGGTATCCGCATCGTGCCTACGCTGATCTACGAAGGGGTAGCACAGCAGGCCGACTTCACCTGGCCCGACAGCCTGGCGACACCCGCCGAACCAACGGTGTATCAGTACGTCGTCAGCCGGACGAACAGCCGCACGAGTCCGACCCAAATTCGCTACCTAATCGTTGAGCCCGACGGTTGTATGTCGTTCATCAGCGAAGCCACGAAAAACCGCTATTTACAATACCACACCACAACCGATGAATCGACTACCCCCGCGACGGAGCCACCGACGACACCGACGGATAAGGGGCGCTGAGGTGAGCAGTAGTGTCAGGTACGAACCTGACACCATTATATCAGCTTACAAAAACGAATTAAAGCCCAGATACGAGACGTCCGGGCGGGGTGCATCGGGTGCCGGGGGAACGGTCTCCACCGAGATCATCACTTCGGTCGACACAGGCAGAAAATAACCGACAAGGTCATGCAGCAACGAACGCGTTTTGGTATGGGGCAGAAAATCAGCGACACGGTCGTCGGGCACGGGACCCACGACGAGGTGAATCTCGCGGCTGTCTTCAAAGCGATCGCCCAGTACCGTGTCGATACCCAACCGGCTGTTCGACAACGAGGGCAGGCCGTCGACACGGGTCGACTGATGCCGGTGCGAGCCGACCGTCAGCCGAACGGGAATGTCGAGAAAGAGGTACAGAAACCGACCACACCAGTCGAGGTTACTGCGCAGTTGATGCAGCCACGGCAGAATCTGCAGAAAGATACCGGCCTGCGTCGGGGTCATGTCGTTCAGGATCGGCCAGTGTTCGGCAAACTGATCGATAACGGCGGTCGCACCACTCAGGTGGTCGACGGCATTGTCGTAGTGAACCGAGAGCGTACGAAGGTAATTCAGTTCGGAATCGAAGGGCAGAAAAAACAGCCGGGCCTGCCGCTCCTGTTCACGGTCGTGGCGGAGGTCGTCGAGAATTTTGTCGGCATTGGCCGCATTGGCGGGGTCTTTCGGGCTGAAAAACAGGTAGTGCGGCAGCATGTCGAACAAGCCTTCGCGGGGCGTGTCGATGCGGTTGTAAATAAAGGTCGAGCCTTCGAGCAACCAGTCGCTGACGTCCTCGATGTCTTTGGAATACGCCCGGCTGTACAGGCCCGTCGGGTTGATAACGATACGTTCGGGCGTTACCTGCTGATCGGCCAGCGAAGCCGCTAGCACTTCGGCTTTAAAGTCGACGTCGAGCAGATCGAGAAAATAAGGCGAGGAAACAGGCGCAGACTGATGCATGCAAAAGAGAAAGGCGTATTGCTACAACAAGGTAAGTAGTTTCTGATAGAAGCGCAGCGGAAATTGAATGAAATCACTGAATCATAAAGAGATCAGCCGGGCGTTCAACCGGTTTCTGGTCTGGTTTGCCGGATTACTGGTGCTGACAACAGCCTGTGTCTACTCGTGTCAGCGCACGAGCGAGCAGCAGGCCACCCAGTTGATCCGCCAGAAAGAAGCGTTCGACCGCTACTATATCATTGACGCCACCCTGTCTGACCGGGTCGACTCGCTGTACACGTACATGAGTATGCTCAACACCAGTCAGATTCGGAACGACCGGCAGATGCAGCGGCTGATTACCAAGAAGAAAGAAGAATTTATCAGACAGGTCAACCAGGAGCAGCAGACGCAGAAATACTTCACCGTATACAACCGCCTGCTGGGCCACATCAACGAAATGCTGTTGGTGAAGGACTCCCTCAACCGGGCCATTTTACAGGAAAGCGACATGCGCGAAGACTTGAAAAACTGCCTCGACCGGGCTGTCGAACAGAACCGACAACGAAAACGGTAATCGCCCCCTCCGGCCCCTCCCTAACGGGGAAGGGCCGGGGGATAAACCAGTATACCTATGGATACTTTTTTTCGACTAACCATGCGCGAACGGCGGCTACAGTTTCTGTACCTGCTGGCGGCCATCAGCGTGCTGACACTGCTGACAAGCTGGATCGTCTTTCGCAACCAGAATTATTCGAGCGACGAAGCTGATTACCTCTCCGAACAGATTCGGGGGAAGGAACAGATGCTGAAAAAACAACTGGCGAACCTGCCCCTGCTCGACTCGGCCTACCGGTCAATCGTCGCGTACCGGCCGGAGGTGAACGCCATCTTCGTGGAAGTCGACATCGAAGAACACCTAAACGAAGTCCGGCGACTGTCGGCTCCGCAGGCCGATGGTACCCGCTTCCGGGCGTTCGCACAGATTGCCGAATTCTATAAGATGATGTATGTCGATAAAAAAGTAGTCTGGAGCAAGCAGTCGAACATTGGTCTGTTCCAGAAGCAACTCGACGACTGTGGCGTCGGTATGTTTCCGGGCGTCGCCACGCCTGGTGCGGCTGCGCCCAGCGTCGCTACGCCCGGTGTAGCGGTAGCCCCATCTACTCCCCGACTTCGTTAAGCGCCATGAACAGCAAGATGACCTTGTCGGCGCGGGCGTTTCTATTGGCACTGGTAGCCCTGTCGGGACTCTATGCCTACACGGCCAACCCGGCGATTCAGGCCAGCATCTACCCGCTCCAGCAAGTGGTGGGGCAGCCCATCCGCTACACCGACAGTACCGCGCAGGCCGACGATTGGCATTGGGAGTTCGGCAACGGCCAGGATACCCGCCGGGAGAAAGGTCTGTTTACTTATTACAAGCCCGGCACCTACCTGATTCGCCTGACCGTCAACCAAACCAGTATCAAAACCTTTACGGTCGTCATTAAGCCCAACCCCGTTTCCGACGACGAAAACGCTGTTGTACGCATCCAGGGGCCCACATCGGGCTACGAAGACGAAAAACTCGTGTTTACCGCCGTCGGCGGGCAGGCCAGCCAGTATACGTGGCGGTTCGGCTCCAGCGGGCAGGTCGATTCGCGCGAGCAGACGGCTATCTACAGCTATCCCCGCGAAGACAATTACGGTCGGCCCCGGCGCTATACGGTCGAACTGATGACCGACGTAACCAAGTACCCCATTCGCAAGCAGGTGACCATTTATCGGGGCTACAACAAGTTCGATCCACCGGTTGATTCGCTCGATTTCGTCAGTGGCGACATCCGGCGGCAGTTGCAGCTGATCGCCGACGGCCGGCCATTCAACACCCATTACGACTACCTGCTGCGCAAGTACCTCTGTAACCGCAACAATGCCCTCGTACGCACCAACGGCACGAAGGCCAATGATTTTTACTCGTACTGCATGGGCCTGCAGTTCGACCGGGGCGTTAAAGTCGACGCCGTATCGGTCGTGTCAGACACGGTGTCGTCCTGCATCGTGCGACTCGACGTTACCCAGCATAAACCATGAGTTTTTCTTTTTTTCACCGGGCGCGTTTCCTGATCCGGCTGCTTCTCGTAGCAGGCGAATTTGGTGTAGCCGGACACGCACGGGCGCAATTACCCTTTCTGTTTCCGCGCGTGGCCCAGCAACCCGACAACCTGGTGCCGGTAGCCGTGAGTGGGGCATCGAAAGCAAAGGTCACTGTCACTAAGGAAGGCGTCGGTGGTACATTTCCCCCACCCGGTGGCGTACCTTGGATCGTATTTTCAGACCGGAACAACAACAATACTTACCGCAGCACTAATGCTACCACGCCCTTTCGCAAGGCAAACTTCATGGACGCCTTCTACGTGCTGAAAGAGCGCAATGGCTACCTGAAGCTGATCAAATACGACCCGGCCTTGCCCATTGGCAACAAATTTTCCAGCCGGGCCATCACCGACCGGAAGGCGGTGGTTTATTACGGCTGGGCCTCCAAAGACCGCTTCCTGCTCACCAGCCAAAGCAGCCGGTCGGGGGCGCAGAACCGGCCGCAGATCGTCAGTGCCGTGCTGGCCCAGCCTGCGCTGCTGACCAACCCTACCCGCTATTTTTCCAACGATTCGGTCCGGCTCTTTGCTGATCCGGGGCAGCAGGCACCAATGAAGGAACGAATGCGCCTGTATGAACTGGCGTACGTCTACAAACTATCGGAAACGCGTCGGCAGGCGCTGGTGGGTCGGGCGTCCTGGTTCCCGACTGATAGCATCAAACAGGTGCTGATGGGCTGGATGCCGGTCGAACTGGTGCAGCCCATCGGGCAACGGCTGTTCCTCGAAGCCGACACTGTCCGGTATCCAACCGAATCGGTGCCGATGTTCCGGTCGCTAGCCACGGCGCTGCGCCGGGAAACGGACTCGCTGGTCATCAATCGCTTCTTTCCGGCCGTATCCTGGAACCGGCAGGGGCCCAAGCACCCGGTATTGAGTCAGCTCAGCCCGCGCGGTAGTGTACCGCTAGTGCTGACCGATGCCCAAACCCCGCTAGTCGAACGGCGCCGGATTCCGGTGCTGAACGTGCTGGGTAAACCTATCGCCCAGCAGACGCTCGAAGAGGTGGCCGAACGCAGCAATCGCTACAACCTGATCTATGTCGTCGAAGGCAGCTCAGCCATGCAGCCCTATTGGGGGGAACTGCTCAACACCATTCAGTTTACGATTACCCAGCTGGCGCAGGATACGACCCAGACCGTTGATCTGCGGGTGGGCGCGGTGGTATATAACGGCTACAAGCGGCAGGATACGGGCAGTGGCGAGGGGCGAACCATGATCGCGCGGGGTTCCGTCGACCCGACGCCACTGACGAACAACTCGACCTACCTGCTCAATGAGTTGCGCAAAGCGACCCCGCCCTATAATCCTCGTGCGACGAACGAAGCGAAGGGCGTCCGGCTAGGCGTCATTCAGGCGCTGAGCATGCTTGCCGACTACCCCGGCGAGAATAACATTCTGATTCTGGTCGGCATCAATGGTGATGTCCAATCCATCAGCAGTGGTACGCAGGTTGTCAACGCCCTGCGGCAGGCCGAGTGTCGGCTGCTGTCGTTTCAGGTCTATGCCGCACCGGGCGACATTTCGAACAATTTCGTCGTCCACTCGCGCGAACTGGCGCTGCAAATCGCCGACAAAAGTAGCGCCACCAAGAAAAACCGGCTTGTCCGGCCCGACATGGTTACGCTCACCAACGAGTTCAACCTGAAACTGGGCGACCGCAACGTGTATCAGCTGGCCTATCCCGACCGCAGCATGGTGCCCGGCTGGGTGCTCTTTCCCCGCAAAAATCAGGCGCTCCCCTTCCGCGAACTGTACGCAGCGACCGACAGCTTGTTCAAACAGGTAACCGATGAGTCGCGGGCCGTACTGTCGGCCCTGGAAAGCACGGTCGGACAGCTCGAACCGCTGGGCGAGCGCGTCAACCCACGCCTGTCGCCGGTGTATGCATCGGCGGGTATTGCCCTGCCCACCAACGCAGCCCCACTGATGCCGCTGGCGGCTTATCCTTATCTGACCCGCGCCTACACGCCCGTGGCCATCAAGGGCGGGCCCCGCTGGAAATTCACCGCCCTGCTTCCCCTCGACGAGTACGACGGCATCAACCGGGCGCTGGAACAGCTCAGTGGCGACGACATCGACCCGGCTTCGTTTGCCGACCGGCAACGGCTGCAACGGCAGTACCGCCAGGTAGTCGAGTCAGTAGGCTTACCGACCGATTCGCTGGTGACACTGGATCAGGTACTCTGGCGGCTGCTCGATTTGCCCGTTACGAATCCGCTGTTCCGGCGCATCCCCGTCAACCAGGTCAACGACCGCGCCATCCTGTCCGACGCCCTGCTGAATCAGGTGCTGTACCTGCTCCGCGAACGACGCGACTACTTCCGCCGTATTCCCACCTTCCGCAACAGCCGGTTTATGTCCAACAACCGGACGTATTACTGGATCAGCGAAGACCTCTTTCGATAACCCTCTTTACCCCTACTCTCATGCGTCAGCTCCCGCTTCACACGTCGGTCGAAAAAGCCCTGCACATCGCCCGCGCCCTTGCCCGCGAATACCACAACGATACCGTTTCGTCGGCGCACCTGCTGCGGGCCCTTCTGCACGACGACGTGGGAGGCACGGCCCTGCTCACGGCCATGCAGCACGACGTGGCCTACATCTTCGACTGGACAGATGTCTGGATGGAAGAACTACCCCGTTCAGCCCACTTGCTGACCGAACCCGACCACGACGAATCAATCGACCGGGTGCTGACCGAAGCCGATTTTCTGCGTATCAAGCTGGGGCTGGATTATATCGAACTGATCTGCGTACTGGCCGCCCTGACCAAGCCGGGCATCGGCTTTACGGCCAATCAGTTACGGTCGTTGCCGTTGCAGGAGCGCGACCTGCTTGACCGATTCCTGCGTGACCTGTCGAGCCCATCGGTTAGCAGCCTGCCGGCCAATAGCGCAGTGCTGACCGGCCCGACCGGACAGGCTACCCCGAACGGGCAACCCAAGTTCTGCGTCGACAAGACGGCGCAGGCCCGCAGCGGCAAGCTCGACCCGGTTATCGGGCGCAAGCAGGAGATGCGGACCATGCTTGAGATTCTGGGGCGACGCAGCAAGCCCAACGTGATGGTAGTCGGCGATCCCGGCGTGGGAAAAACTGCCCTCATCGACGGACTGGCCCAGTTGATCGTTGCCGGTCAGGTGCCGGCCCGGATGAAAAACGCCATCCTGCTCGAACTCGACCCCGGTGCGCTGATCGCGGGGGCCTCGTACAAAGGCGAAGTGGAAGATCGGCTCAAGACCGTCATCAAAGACGTCAAACAGTACGAACGATGTATTCTCTTCATCGATGAAATCCATATGCTGCTCGACCCGAAAGGATCGGCGGGCAACGGCGTCGCGAACCTGCTAAAACCTGAACTGGCGCGGGGAGAACTGACCGTCATCGGCGCGACGACGCCCGAAGAATACCGCAAGCTGATTGAACCCGACCAGGCGCTGAGCCGACGGTTTGAGCTGCTGACGGTGGGTGAGCCAACGGAAATCATGGCCGAGCGGATGATGCGCGGGCTGGTTCCGGCCTACGAACAACACCATCAGCTGACGATTCAGGCCGAGGTGATTCCGACCAGTGTTCGGCTGGCCCGACGCTACAGCAAGGAGCGCCGGCTGCCCGACTCCGCCCTCGACCTGCTCGACCGCACGATGGCCGCCGTTCGCATGGCGCTCGAAACGTCGGCTACAGAACTGACGCAGCTCGAAGCCGACGTCCGCACCTTACAGGCACAGCATCTAAGCCCCGACGACGCGCTGGCCGAATACCGCTGGCTCGACACGCTGCTGACGCACCAGATAAGCCCCGTGCTGCTGGGTCAGTGGGAAGACGAAACCGACCCAGCCGAACTCGAAACCGCCGAAGCGTATCACGACTATGTCCTGGCCAAACTGACGCGCTTTCAGGAGCTGGCCGGGCAGCAGGAAGCCATTATATCGACCAACGACCTGGCGGCTGTGGTGGCCCACAAAACCGGGATTCCGATGGGTAAGGTACAGGCGCAGGAGAAAGAGCGGCTGCTGTCGATGGAAAGCGTACTGCAACGCCGGGTGGTGGGGCAGGACCACGCCCTGCACGCCCTGTCGGACGCCATTCTAGAATCGCGCAGTGGTCTGCAACGGGCCGGTCAGCCCATCGGCTCGTTCTTCCTGCTGGGACCGACGGGGACGGGGAAGACCGAGCTATCGAAGTCGCTGGCCGACTTTCTCTTCAACGACGAGCGGGCGCTGATTCGCTTCGATATGTCGGAGTTCAAGGAAGAGCATTCGGCGGCTCTGCTATACGGTGCTCCTCCGGGCTACGTGGGCTACGAAGAAGGCGGGCTGCTGGTCAACAAGATTCGCAAGCAGCCGTATTCGGTCGTGCTGTTCGATGAGATTGAAAAGGCGCACAGTTCGGTGTTCGACGTGTTTCTGCAAATCATGGATGAAGGACGGCTGAACGACAAGCTGGGCCGCGAAGGCGACTTCTCCAACGCCCTGCTCATCTTCACGTCCAACATCAGCAGTGAGTGGATCACCGGTGAGTGTCAGGCCGGCCGTATGCCAACCTCACAGCAGTTGATGAGCCGCATGACGGGGCAGTTCCGACCCGAGTTTCTGGCCCGTATCACCGAGATCATTCCGTTCTCGCCCATCCAGGAAGCCAACGTCATC